>JAAAOZ010000106.1 GCA_009908585.1 Chloroflexota bacterium | reverse complement strand
GGCCCACCACGCGCTTGTGCAATGCCTGCTCCATGCGCAGCAGCTTCTCGCGCTCGCCCTCCATCAGCTTGGAGATGGGAATGCCCGTCCATTCGGAGACCACCGTCGCGATCTCCTCCGGGCCGACCTCCAAACGCAGCAGAGGATGCTCGCCCTGCACCTGCTGCAAGCGCGCCTGCGCCGCCGTCAGCGCCTCCTCCAACTCCCGCGCCCGACCGTAGCGCAGCCGAGCCGCTTCTTCTAGGTTGGATTGGCGTTCCGCGTGCTCGATCTCCACTTTGAGATCCTCCAGCGCCTGCTGAAGTTCCTGAATCTTCTGGATGGCCGCCTTCTCGTCCTCCCAACGCGCGCGAAGCGCGTTGCTCTCCTCTTTGAGATCGGCGATCTCCTGCTGGATGGCGGCCAAGCGCTCGCGACTGGCCGCGTCTTTCTCCTGACGCAGGGCCTCCTGTTCGATCTCCAACTGCATCACGCGACGGTCGATCTTGTCCAACTCCGCCGGCTTGGAATCGATCTCCAAGCGCAGGCGAGCCGCCGCCTCGTCGACCAGGTCGATGGCCTTGTCGGGCAGTTGGCGCGCAGTGACGTAGCGATGACTCAGGCGCGCCGCCGCGATCAGGGCCGCATCCTGGATGCGCACGCCGTGATGGGCGTCGTAGCGCTCCTTGATGCCGCGCAAAATGCTGATCGTCGCGGGGACATCCGGCTCCTCGATGTAGACCGGCTGGAAGCGACGCTCCAGCGCGGCGTCCTTCTCGACGTACTCGCGGTACTCGTCCAACGTCGTCGCGCCGATGGTGTGCAACTCGCCGCGCGCCAACATCGGCTTGAGCAAATTGCCCGCGTCCATCGCGCCCTGGGTCTGCCCCGCGCCGACGACGAGGTGAATCTCATCGATGAAGAGCAAAATGCGCCCCTCGGAGCGGGCGATCTCGTTGAGCACGGCCTTGAGCCGCTCCTCGAATTCGCCACGAAACTTCGCGCCCGCGACCAACGCGCCGAGATCTAATTGGAAGATCTCCCGGTTTTTCAGTCCTTCGGGCACGTCGCCGCGCACAATGCGTTGCGCCAGCCCTTCGACGACGGCCGTCTTCCCCACGCCGGCCTCGCCGACCAGCACGGGGTTGTTCTTCGTGCGGCGCGAGAGAATCTGCATCACCCGGCGGATCTCCATATCCCGCCCGATGACGGGATCGAGCTTGCCCTGATGCGCCAACTGGGTCAGATTGCGCCCGTACTTCTCCAGCACGTTGTAGGTGCCCTCCGGCGTCTGCGAGGTCACCCGCTGCCCGCCGCGAATCGCGGTCAGGGCGCGCAGCACGGCCTCGCGGTCGATGCCCTGCGCCGCCAGGAACTTCGAGATGTCGCCGGCGCTGGTATCGGCCAGCGCGAGCAGGATGTGCTCCGTGCTGACATACTCATCGCGCATCTGCTTCGCTTCACGCTCGGCGTTCCGCAGGATGCACGTAGCAGCGGCGCCCAGACCGATCTGCGCGTTGGCGCCGCGCACGCTCGGCTTGCGCTCGATACTCTGCGTCAGATCCACCCGCATCCGCTGGGGATCGCCGCCCAAGCGCAAGATCACCTGCGGCACCACGCCGTCACTCTGTTCTAATAGCGCCAGCAAGAGATGCTGCGGGTCAATTTCCGGGTTGCCGTGCTCGGTCGCCACCCGCTGCGCCCGCAAAATAGATTGTTGCGCCTTCTCTGTATATTGATTTAGATCCATGGTCATCACTCCTTTACCACGTGAAATCAGCTCTTCAGAGTGGGCGCTTGATCCCGCGCCTCCCGAAGAGCTGTTGATTCCGTCTTATACCTTCATCTCTACCTATAGGATAGGACACGAACGTTAAAATGAGATTAGAAAAGGATTAGAATCGCATTTGATTGCCCAAACAGGGAAAGGGACTATAATCGCATCTATCTGGGGACATACATCTGCGAACATACACAGAGATTATTTTTTGACTACTTGACTCATTGACTAAGGACTACCTGACTAATTTATAGGAGGAACCAATGTCTGACGACCTCATCATCACCCCCATCGAGACGGCGGAAGAGCAGCGGGAATTTGTCGAATTTCAGTGGGAGGTCTATGAAGATGATCCCTACTGGGTGCCGTCGCTGGTTTCGGAGCGGGAGGAGTTTGTCGATCCCGACGTCAACCCCTTCCACGAGCACGCGAAGGTGCGCTATTTCGTCGCCCGGCGCGGGGGGCGGATCGTCGGGCGCATCGCGGGGTTGATCAACGAGCGGCACAATGAGTATTGGGATGAGAAGGTGGGCTTTTTCGGCCTCTACGAGGTACTGGAGGATCGCGAGGCGTCGGACGCGCTGTTGGCGGCCGCCGAGGAGTTCGTGCGCAGCGAGGGGATGACGGCCATTCGCGGGCCGATGAGCTTCTCGACTAACGAGGAGTGCGGTCTGCTCATCGATGGCTGGAACGGGCCGCCCGTTATGCTGACCACCTATAATCCCCGCTATTACGTCGATTTTATCGCGGGCCACGGCTACACCAAAGCACAAGATCTCTACGCCTACTCCGCCGATCTAAGCCAATACACAACCGAGGGCGCCGGCGTCAACCCGAAAGTCCTGCGCGTCGTGGATAAGATCCGGGATCGAAATAACATCACGATTCGGCCCTTCGATACGCGACATTTCGACGAGGAGGCGGAGCGCTTCAAGCGCGTCTATAACGCCGCGTGGTCCAAAAATTGGGGATTCGTGCCGCTCACCGACGCCGAGTTGGATTATGAGATCAAACAGCTCAAGCCGTTCGTGGATTTCGACGTGGTATTCTTCGCAGAAAAGGATGGGGAGACCATCGGGGCGATGCTGCCGCTGCCAGACATCAACCAACTGCTGCTCCGCGCCTATCCCCGGCCCGGCGAGCCGGAATGGTGGTCGAAGCTCAAGTTCCTCTACTGGTGGAAGATCCGCAAGAGCATCACGACGATCCGGGGATTCGCCGGCGGCGTGATCGAGGAATATCGGGGCGGGGCATCGGCGTCGACGCGCTACTCTTCTGGGAGGCGCTCTGCGCCGGGCTACGTCAGGGCTACGAGGCGATGGAAATCTCGTGGGTGTTGGAGAGCAATCGCCCGATGCGACAGACCGCCGCCAACTTCAACGCGGAGTGCTATCGCACCTACCGCGTGTACGAGAAGGCGTTGTAGGCAGGTCGTCGGATAGTCGGTTAGTCTGGCGCGAAGCGAAATATGAACAACCCACCGGAGGCATCTGCAACGTAGATGTAGTCACCCTCCACGGTCACGCTGTAGAAATCGCCGGAGGTCTCGTAAAAACCCACCTCTTCTGGTGCGGTCGGATCTGAGATATCCAAAATTCGCAGCCCGCGTTCTCCAGCGGCCACATACATATAGGGATCGCTGACCGCAACATCTGTGACACCCCGGCTACGACCAGGATCACAATACTGCCCGATCTCTACCGGGGTTTCGGGCGTCGATACATCTAACATACTTACGCCGCTTTCACACTCGCGGCTTGGACCACCAGCCGTATACCGTAAATTCCAAACCACAAAGGCGCGATCCTCGAAGAGCTCCACATCCCAAGCCATAAGCGGCACCGGATAGATGCTTACCTGGGTCGGTGCGAGCGGGTCGCTCACATCCACTACATACACATCGGAACTCAACGCCGCGATATACAAATAATCGCCGCCAATAGCAATCCCCGCAATAGGGCCATGTTCCTCGTCATCCATTTCATAGCGGCTCACAACCTTCGGTGCCGTGGGATTCGATACATCCATCACCTGGATATCTTCAGCACCAACATCGCCCATAGAGCCAGCAGCGACGTAAGCATACGTTCCCGCTACGGCCACATCAAAAGCACCGAAATCCTGCAAGCTCAACACCTGAGGAGCGAGCGGATCTGAGACATCTACGATCTGAAATCTTCCCCCCGCAACGTAGGCAAGATCATCCCGCACCGCGAGACGATACGCCATCTCTCTCTTTCCTAGCGGCGGGCGATAAGACGCACGGTCTACATAACGGCTATCAACCATCACGGCCAGGCCGGGAACCTCGCGCCCCGACCTACCTGAGAATGAAAGGGTGGCGGCCTGATAAATCGCCGAAATATCTATGCCCTGTAAGCCCACATCCCCATCCGCAACGTAGGCATAAGGCCCCGCCACCGCTACATCCGTAGCGCCGCCCACGGTTTCCACGTAGCTCAGCTCGACGTTGTGCCCATCATCGTGCTGATCACCAGCATAAACTTCCGCCACTTCGACAGGTGCGAAAGCGGTGGGCGTTAGCGTAGGCACAGACGTAGGTACGGAGGTCGCGGTCGAGGTTGCGGGCGGGAGCGTAGGGGCTTGGGGCGTCGCAATGACCGAAGGCGTTGAGACAGAACTAACACCAAGCGTCGGGGTTTCCAAAGGGGATGTAGTGGGTAAGCACGCGGTCAGGGTCAAACAAAGAACAAAAACACACATACATCGTCGCATCGTACCCTCCAGTACAAAAACTCGCGATCAGAAGAGAGAAAGCCTTGAGTAAACGTACCCAGGGCTTTTTGGTTGATTTGACCTAAATCCTACGGGCGCCCGCGTTGTTCTTCGATGCCGGGCATCATGTCATAGGGATAGGGCATGTCCGGCTGGCTGACGGCGTTCAAGCGATCCATCTGCTCGGCGCTCAAGGCCCAGCCGGTGGCGCCTAAGTTATCCTCCAGATGCTTCATCTTGCGGACGCCGATGATGGGCGCCGTCACGCCGGGACGATGCAGGACCCAGTTGAGGGCCACTTGCGCGGGCGTCTTCTCCGCCTCCTCGGCCACGGCGAACAGCGCATCGATGACGCGCCACGTGCGCTCGGTGTTGTACTTGCTCCACGCCTCGCCCCAGTCCTCTTCCTCCGCCTTCTCGACCCGCGAGCCGCTCGGCGGGCCGTCCATCCCGCGATGGTACTTCCCGCTGAGCCACCCGCCGCGCAGCGGACTCCAGGGGATGACGCCCAGGCCCTCGTTCTGGCAGACGGGCAACAGCTCCCACTCAATCGACCGATCCAGCAGGTTATAGAGCGGCTGCAGCGACGCGAACGGCTCCCAGCCCATGCGAAGGCTGATGTCGACGGCCTTTTGCAGTTGCCAGCCGGTGAAGTTGCTCACACCGATGTAGCGGACCTTGCCGCTCTGGACTAATCCGTCCAGCGCGCCTAACGTCTCCTCCAGCGGCGCGCCGGGGTCCCAGGCATGCACCTGGTAGAGATCGATGTAATCGGTCTGCAAGCGACGGAGGCTGTCCTCCACGCCGGCTAAGATGTGCTTGCGGCTCAGGCCCACATCGTTCGGCCCGTCGCCCATCGGGAAGCGCACCTTCGTCGCGATGACGAAATCTTCGCGGCGCTTCTCCTTCAGCCAGCGCCCGACGACCTCCTCCGACGCGCCGCGCCCGTAGACATCGGCGGTGTCGATGAAATTGCCGCCCGCTTCCGCGAAGCGATCCAACAACTGGCGCCCGACCTCCTCCGTGGCCTCGCGCCCGAAGGTCATCGCGCCCAAACATAGTTCGCTGACTTTCAATCCGGTTCGTCCTAGATAACGATAGTTCATAGGTATGGCCTCCTTAAAAAGTTGAATAGTCTTCAGTCACATAGTCACTTAGTCAAATAGTCAACCATCTGGCGTTCCCGCTAGACAAAGAGCGGCGCCATATCCTTCTCCGCCACGAGCGCTTCCATCTCCTCATCGGAGGGGCGCGATTCAAAGCGGCTGGCCGCGTCCAAGATCTTGGGCAGGAGGTGAATATCCCCGGTGGTATTCAAAAAGACGCGCGGGTCGCCCAGCACCCAATGGACGGCCTTGTCGATGGCCGCTTGCTCCTCAAACGGCTGATACCACGTCGCGTGATTTCGCTCGCGCTCGCCCCAGCGGCGGCGCGTCAGCGATTTGATCGTCTGCACCGCGACGTTGCGATTCTCGCACACGCCGACCAACTGCTCAAAAGCGTCGGCGTAGTCGGGGTTCTGCATCATCGGATAGTTGTAGGGCAACAACACCGCGTCGAAATCGAAGCGATCCAGACTGCGCAGGTGCATCTTGGGGACGATGACCTCGTGGCCGGTCACGCCCAAATAGCGCACGATGCCCTGGTCCCGCGCCTCGATAAAGGCCTCGAGCGCGCCGCCCGGCCCCATCGCCGTCTCCCACTGCTCCGGGGCAATGAGGAGATGC
>JAAAOZ010000267.1 GCA_009908585.1 Chloroflexota bacterium | reverse complement strand
CGCCGTCACGCGCCGCAGCCACGTCCCTTGCAAGAGGAGTACGCCCGCGATCAACCCGCCGCCGGACAAAGCCACGAAGGTCCACACCAGCCACGCGGGCAGCGGCGGCGCGAAGGGCAACGCCGCCAGGCCCAACACCATCAAGGAGAGGATGCCGGCCAGGCGGTCGACCAGGACGGTGCCGACGGCGGCGGGCGTCGGTTCCCCTTGGGCCAGCTCCAGCACGCGGACGACATCCCCACCGAAGCCGGAAGGCAGAAAGGCGTTGAAGAATCCGCCCACGAGGTAGAGGCGGAGCAGTTGCCAAAACGGCGGGCGCAGCCCCAGGCCGTGGAGCAGCGCCCGCCAGCGAAAGGTCCGTACGACGATGCCGACTAAAAATAATCCCCACGCAGCGAGCAACAACGCAAGATTCGCCGCGCGCAGCACCTCCCACACATCAGAGGCGCCGACCTCGCGCCAGAGCAGGGCCAGCGTCGCCAGGCTCAGCCCAATGCGCAGGAGATTGCCCCACCATTGGCGGCCCCACAATTGGCGGGATTTCATCAGCGGGGCAAGGCTTCAGGTTGAAGTGCATAGGCTTCAGGGGGAACCACCGGGGGAATCGGCTCCACGTAAAAGTAGGCGTGTTTGAAATGAGCGTAATTATACTCAAAGGTGGAACTGAATATCCCATAATAAGGATCATGATTATATTTCTTAGCAGGAATCCAGGCAATAAAATCGCCGTTGACGTAGAGCGCGAAGCGATCCTCGTAGACCCAAATCTCCCACGTGTGCCATTGAGCGGGATCGCGCCCCAAACCGGATAAGTTGCCGAAGCCCAACAATTCCTCGCTGATACCCTCTCCCCGCAGGCCATGCCGATCAACGCGAGCCATGTTGAATTTGAGGTAGTTGCCGGCCCAGATCACGTTGAGCCGATAGTAGTGCGAAAAGCATCCGTTCGGATCGGTCGCCTCCTCGCGCTCAACTGTACAGAACGTTCCCTTATTGCCCCCAAAGACGATGCCATAGGAAACCTCATTGACTTTGTGAATGATTCTGGTTCTCAGGACAAGTCGATAGGGCAACTCCGGCGCCGGCACCATCGATGAGAAGATCGTAAAATCGAATTTGTCCCCCACCATGGTTTGCAAATCGTCATCAATATATAAGGCCCACATCTCGTCAATATCAGGCGAACTCGTCCGTCGCGGTTGCCATCCAGACCGGGGATCTTTAAAATTATCATGATATTGAGCGAAGCGCACAAACTCGATATTACTCCACTCACTCTCGCCGCCTGAATTCTGTGCTCGCACGCGGTAGTAATAGGAGTTGAAAGTCTCACGGGTCATCGGATAGAAAGATTCGGACGTGGTATAGACCGCCGGAGCAGAGAAGCTTCCATCTGATGATTCCTGAATTGTATAATAAAGATTCGGTACATCGGGCGACGCCGACTGCCACGTCAAGGTATAGGGATGCCCCAAGTCCATGACATAAATCGGCGCTAACACAGGGGTCTGGGGCAACGGCGGATAGTTTTTTGCCACCAGGGGCAAATAATTGAAGTAACTTTCCTCATCAACATCAACCGTTAAGATTCCTTCAGCGCCCTCAATCTGACGGGCCATCACCGGGACGACGGCCAAACACAGGAAAATCATGCCAACCATCAACGCGCCCATAAACCACAGAGCTTTAATAAAGTATCTCTGCTTCATATCTCCTCCATGCCATAAAATTAAATAGGGTTGTTACTAGCCAACAAACCTCCCAAGCCTTAATCGGCCCGAAAGGTTTGTTGGCTTTTGCTTGCGCATGATCCGTTTGAGACTAGAGACCTACAGAAAGTGTTACTGTGTCTCGATCTTGATCCAATCCCACTTCGCTGCTGCTTGACCAAAAACGGGCGACTCGAAGTAGACACCAAAGTAACGTTCGTCCAGATATTCATGATCTGTAGCCTTGCCAATCAGATCACCATTCAAGCGAATCCTAATATTATTAGTTTCTCTATCCGTGACAGAAACTTCCCAGGTATTCCAACCCAACACATCGCCAGGTTGCACTGTTTCCCAATCTATCAACGTATGACCCGTCCCCTTCCCATCATTATCCGGATCATGATAGTCGATACGCTTCAAATTCCAGAGGAAATTCGCATTGCCTTGATCATAAACCACAAGTAGCCTGTAATAATGTGAAAGACACCCTTCCCCTTTAGGCGTGTGGCGGTCTGCGGGACAAGGTGATCCCCCATTACCATTAAACACAAAGGCATACGCCATCCCACTCTTGATGGTATATTCTTCATCGTCAATGGTTTCATGGTCAACCAATTTAACCCGCGCTCGATATTTATACGAATCAGATGGGCCTAATTCCATAGGCGACACGATCATTTGATCGAACCGCCCCCACATAGCAGTGTACATAGACCCATCAAAAACCTTCACCTTATAATCTTGGAGATCCCCAGAGGTGCTGTCATACCGCCTGACCCCCCAACCTTCTCTATTACCTGAGTCGTAGAAATTATAAATATGGTCGTTTTGCACAACTGCCTTCACGACGTTACTCCACGCCCCCAGACCCCAGGCATTAACGCCCCGCACGCGATAATAGTAGGTGTCGCTATCTTGATCGCTGATAGCCTTGGAGAATGTGCCTGCTGCTATGGTGTAGGTTATCACATCCTCAGTGAAGTCACGATCCGTCGCCTCCTGAAGTGTAAAGGAGCTAACGGGCACGTTCGGATGATTGTAGGACCACGATACGGTGTATTCATCGTCCAAATCATCGTTGTCGATGGCATTCATCGTTGGCGCATAAGGAATTGGCGGCCAGCGTCTCATTACCAACGGCAAATAAACATAGGCATCTCCCACCGAAACCTCGACCGTCCTCTGACCAGGGATATAAAACCCTCGAGCCAGCACGCCGTAGGCCTCATTGCGAACGGTGACATCGCTGCGCAGCGGCCTGACGGCCAACGTAACACTCGTCTGCTCGCCTGCCGCCAACTCCGCTACCGTCCAACTGACGACATCGTTCGCCATCAACTGTCCGCTCCCTGTGTCGATAAAGGCGGTATCGATAGGTAACGCATCGGTGATGACCAGATCATCGACCGCAAAGGCGCCTGTGTTCGTCACCATCAACGTGTATTCGATCTCCCCTCCCACCGCCACGGATGAGACATTCGATTGCTTGGTGATGGTAAGGCGCGGCTTGGCGTTAAACAGGGTGACGTTAATCGTATCCACCTCACCGAAGGGGCCGCCGTCTATCTTAGCGCGCGTCTGGATCGTGTAGGAAGTCGGGTCTTCCTCGACGGGCAAATCGCCCGTGTAGCTCCAATCCCACCAGGTGCCAGCGCTCTCCTCCGTGAGCGTGAGCGCTGTGACCGGTCGCCAGCTATCGGTGATAACACCCGTTGGCTTGATGTTGACCTCGACCGTGATGTCCTCGGCAGCCGTCAGCGCGGGCGCAGCAGGCGCCACCGCGCTAGGAGCCACATACCTTCCGCTCCCCACCGTTATCGATTGGACACCGCTCCAGCGGCTCAACAGTCCATTCTCACCCAAGGCGCGCACCCGATAGTAGTATGTGCCGTCCACCGGATCTGGATATTCCGCCGTAGTCGTGCCATCTGGAATGAACTCCGCCTCATCCGCGTGGGCAAACGTCGGATCGTTCACGGATTCCTGCAAAAGATAGCCGCTCAGTAGCGTGTTCGTCACCGGCTCCCAACTCACCTCATAGACATAAGGCAAGGTCGCATCGGAGATGGAGTGCAGTTGTGGTGTTAGGGGGAACGGCGGGAGGTCGCCCGTCCACGCGCGGCCCTGAACGCGCCACTCGCGCTCCGCGACGACCGCTTCCTTCGCCGGCGCATCAATCTGCGAGTGAACGGGCGGCAGTTCGATCATCGTCACGGACACAACGTTGGTGCGCACCAAATTCACCCCATCGCTGATGAGGGCCGTGTTGGTGATCGGCATATCCAAGACCCAACTCATCGGCTTCAGCTGCGAGCGCAGCGTAAACGTCACCGCCGAATACGGCGGCAGATAGTACGCCGTAGCTCTCGCGTAATCCGCTTCACATTGGCCGCCACCCCAATCAGATGGTGTAGCCGATACGGATAGACATTCTAAGCGCGGACTGAGATAATCAAAAACAGGCACATCCGTTAACGTCCCTGTCCCGTCGTTCCGCACCACAATCGCGTACTCGACCGTGCCCTCCGGCGGCACCGTGTCCCCAGAGAGCACGATCTTCTCCGAACCTTCCAAGGGGGATGTGCCCTGTGCTCCCACCGACTGCATCCCCTGCATGCCTATCAGCAAGATCACAAATCCCAGCACAACCCACAAAATCCGAAATCGTCTTTGACCTAAATACGGTCTCATATTTTTCTCCTTTAGTGTTTTGACCACAGCCTTAACTCTTTATTTAGACGTATGCCATATTCAAAGGAATCGAAATGGGAATCGAACAACGGTTATGTATACCACAAAGAAAGCCTTGTGGCAACTCGGCGCAAGATTACGGCCCTAATGGGGATAATTCCAGACCTATGAGGACAAAAACGGTTTATATCTCACACATCATCAGGCATTAAAAGCTTTTTATGAGATATCCATTGAACTCTCACGTTAATTATGATTAAAAGTATATAGGTTGTCACCATCAGCCAAAAGGCCAGGGGAAAGTTTTCTATAGGCCACTTATACATATCCGCCAATAGTGCCAACGTCGCAAAGCCGAAGAACAGGCCTCGGATTCGATACGTTGAGATCAAGGGCGTCAGGGCATATACGGACATGGAAAAATAACCACAGTGCAATTTAGGGGAGAGTAAAAAGACGGTGGTCGTTAATAACAATAAGTCCTCAAAGATACCAACCGGTTTCCACGCGATCCATCCCAGAGCAAGTAAGACCCCCCCGAAGAAGAGCGCAGAACAAATCGTCAAAATTTGAGAGGCATCACCCCCGCGCCAGCGCAACCCTAGGGCCGGGAGACTTACGCCGCCAAATTGAAATGGATGCTCCGTATGCTGCTTACTGACATCCCAAAACACAGCGGATTCCCCCGACCGTATCCAAAAAGGGGCGAAAATGACAAGAAAGACCACGGCAGGAATGATCACATACTGCCACTTTCGAGTCGTGAGGAACGCGACCACGACCATCATGCCGCCGGTGAGTTTGACCAGTAATGAAAGCCCCATCACAACAGCGGCCCGCACGTGCTGGTCAAAAACGATAAACATAAACGCGAGGGCAAAGAAAGCAACCAAAACCGATTCGTCCTGCCGGCGTAAGATCGTATTCCCGAACGTCAAGGGGTTGAGAAGATAATATAAAGCCCAGCGGTATCCGACGGCCTTGCTTTTCGCAGTGTACAGCAGCGCGTAGGCGATAAGAAGATTGAATAAGGAGAAATAGACCATAAAGGCGAGCGTCGCCCATGGATTTATGTGCCCAAACCAGCCCGAGAAAATTACTGGGGGAATAAGTAAATAGTTCATCAGAGGCGGCGTGCTGGTAAATACATCCTCATACAAAACACCACCGTCCAGGATGGTCTCGCCCCTGGCAATCCATGGATCTGCAAAGCGCGGAGCTTCCTGTGTGCCATAATATCCCAGCGGCGCCAACACAAAATTGGCAATGGCCAAATAGATTAAGAGCAAGGCAACAAAAACAGCTCCAATGCGTATCTCATAGCTCGATTCCTTCGCCCATTGCATTAATCTCATCTTGGTCGCTCCTTTTACTATTTATCTGCACAGACTGATTGCAAAGTCCCCAACAGGATGCGATCATCTACGACATCATCTCTGGACGCACGCTCGACACCTAATCGATCCATCGTGTCCTGCCGGTAAAGCCCCAATTGCACCCACAAAGTCTCCGCCGGTAGCTCAGAGGGGATAGAGACCCGATGAATCTGGACAAAAATATCACCGGGACGTAATCCCCTGGTGACGACATCCAAGCGATCCTCTTGATCAACCATAGTTCCATCCGGGGCTAATACATGGAAGAAAATCGCCCATGGCACGTCTGGAAGTTCTTTCTCGACGCGCCAAAACGTCAAAATTTCCCCCTCGCCCTGACACCGCCCCGCCTCCTCCCACTCATATCCTAACAAGGTCAAACTATCCCCCACCGTGACCGGTAATGAGATGACCTGCTGGGCATCCACCTCAGGAATTAACTCGGAACTTA
>JAAAOZ010000278.1 GCA_009908585.1 Chloroflexota bacterium | reverse complement strand
GGATCGGTCACGCAGCCGCTGATGATCCCCGCGCGCCCCGCCGTGTTGGCCGCACTGATCGCGGATCAAGAGGAGCAGCAGCGCCCCACCCTCATCATCGTCCCCGATAGCGACCAGGGCCGTCGCCTGCGCCAGGCGCTGCGCCTCTGGCTGGAGGATGATCCTCCGCGCCTCTTCGAGTTCCCAGAGCCGCCCGCGCTCTTCGATGAACACGCGCCCTGGCCGCCGGAGGTGATCTTGGATCGCGTGCAGGTGTTGGCGCTTTTGGCGCTGCATCGCATGGGCGTTGCGATTGGAGATGCGCCGCCTATTTTCGTGACCTCGGCGCGCGCCCTGATGCAACGCACCCTCCCCTATCGACAATTCCGCAAGGCCGTGCGTCACCTGCGCGTCGGCGAGCGCGTCGCGCCCACCGAACTGGCGCGGCACGCCACGGCCATCGGCTACGAGCCGGTGAGCATCATCCAAGCGCCGGGACAGATCAGCCGGCGCGGCGGCATCTTAGATCTCTACCCCGTCCAGGCGCGGACGCCCTATCGGATCGAGTTCTTTGGCGACGAGATCGACACCATTCGCGCCTTCGATCCCGAGACGCAGCGCTCGACGCCGGGCGAGCGCGTCACCGAAGTCTGGCTCACGCCCGCGCGCGAGGCGCTGCCGGGCGATGGCGAGCGCGCCGTGACCGCGCTGCACCAACTCCTCCACGCCTCCGAAGCGACAGGCTCCCCGCCGCCGGAGATGAAACAGCAGTTGGAGCAGCACATCGAGCATCTCTCCACCGGGATGGCCTTCCCCAGCCTGGAGAGCTACCTCCCCTATCTCTACGCTGAGCAGCAGACCCTGCTGCATTATTTCCCCAATCTTCCCGGCGATGGCTTCCTAGTCGTCGATAACCTCGACCGGCTCTCGACGCATTGGCTCAAGTTGGAACAGCAGGCCATCCGCCAACGGGAGCGCGCGGCCCAGCGCCTGACCGGGGAACAAGGGCGGAAGCAGGTGATGGCGCAACCCCACAGCTACGTGCGCTGGGCCTCGATGCGCCGGATGCTCAACCAACGCGCCACCTTCCAATGGTCGCGCCGGGAACGGCGTTCGCGCGCTGACGCCGCCGCGAGCGTCGAGCCGCAGGCGCTGGAGAGCGCGTTCACGCCGGAACCACACTTCGCGGGCCGCCTGCCCGAAGCGCTGGGGCGCGTCCGCCAGTGGATCAACCTGGAGGATCGCGTCGTCATCGCCAGCCGGCAGGCCGCGCGCCTGGCCGAACTGTGGCGCGAGTTCGATCCGCCGCCGGTTCTGGAGCGCCTGCCCGCCGCGCCGGGGCAGCCGATCACCTTTGTGCAATGCGCCGCCCCCGGCGGCTGGCAACTGGAGATGGGCGATGGCGCGACCGTCCGTCACCTGCTCACGGACGAGGAGCTGTTTGGCTGGCGGCCGCCCGAACCGCGCCGCAAGTCCCGGCGTCGCGCCGCCGCGCCGGAGTTCGACGTCTCCGAGCTGACGCCGGGCGATACCGTCGTCCACGAGGATTACGGCGTGGGCATCTTCCGGGGCCTCGTGATCCGCGCCGTCGATGAGATCGAGCGCGAGTACATCCAGGTGGCCTACGCGGAGGATGACCGGCTCTTCGTGCCCATCGACCAGGCGGATCGCCTGACGCGCTACGTCGGCGTCGAAGGGCGCCGCGAGAAGCTCAGCCGATTGGACAGCGCGCATTGGCAGCGCGTCAAGGCGCGCACGCAGAAGGCCGCCGACGAGTTGGCCGACGATCTGCTGGATCTCTACGCGGCGCGGCAGATTATGCAAGGCTACGCCTTCAGCGCCGATACCGATTGGCAGCGGGAACTGGAAGCGGGCTTCCCCTATCAGGAGACGGAGGATCAACTGCGCGCCATTGAGGCCGTCAAGCGCGATATGGAGCAGCCGCGCCCGATGGATCGCCTGATCTGCGGGGACGCGGGCTACGGCAAGACGGAGGTCGCGTTACGCGCGGCGTTCAAGGCCGCGATGGACAACAAGCAGGTGGCGATGTTGGTGCCGACGACGGTGTTGGCTCAGCAACACCATCAGACCTTCATCACGCGCTTGTCCTCCTATCCCGTCCAGGTCGAGCTGCTCTCGCGCTTCCGCACGGGCGCGGAACAGCGCAAGGTACTCCACAGCCTGCGCGAGGGCGCGGTCGATATCGTCATCGGCACGCATCGCCTGCTCCAAAAAGATATTGCGTTCAAGGATCTGGGCCTCGTCATCATCGATGAAGAGCAGCGCTTTGGCGTCGCGCACAAGGAGCGGCTGAAGCAGATGCGCACGCAGGTGGATGTGCTCACGCTGAGCGCCACGCCGATCCCGCGCACGCTCTACATGGCGCTCACCGGCGCGCGCGACATCAGCATCATCGAGACGCCGCCGCAGGAGCGCGTGCCGATCACCAACTACGTCGGTCCCTACGACCGGCAGGTGGTGCGACGCGCCGTGCTGCGCGAGATCAACCGGGGCGGGCAGATCTTCTACGTCCACAACCGCGTCGAGACGATCCGCAGCGCGGAGAAGCGCCTCCAGAAGATCGTGCCGGAGGCCACGATGGGCGTCGCCCACGGCCAAATGCGCGAAAACAAGCTCAGTGAGGTGATGTTGGACTTCACGGCGGGCAAGATCGATCTGCTGCTGGCCACGACCATCATCGAAAGCGGGCTGGACATTCCCAACGCGAACACGCTCATCATCGAGCACGCGGATCGCTTTGGGCTGGCGCAGCTCTACCAGTTGCGCGGGCGCGTGGGGCGCGGGAACCGGCGCGGCTACGCCTACTTCTTCCCCAGCCGGCGGATGAAGTTGGAGGCGCAGGAGCGACTGGAGGCGTTGCAGGACACGACCAGCATCGGCGGCGGCTTCTCCATCGCGCTGCGCGACTTGGAATTGCGCGGCGCGGGCGAACTGCTGGGCCGCCAGCAACACGGCCACGTCGCGGCGGTGGGCTTCACGCTCTACACGCAGATGCTGGAGCGCGCGGTGGAGAACCACAAGGCCGAGCGCGCGGGTCAGCCCCCGCCGCCCGCGCCCATCGGCGCCATCACCATCGATTTACCGTTGGCCGTGGGCCTGCCGCCGGATTACATCGACGACGCGAAGCTGCGGCTGCGGCTCTATCGGCGGCTGGCCGCGCTCCGCCACGCGAGCGAGATCGATCAATTCGAGGACGAGCTGCGGGATCGCTTCGGCGCGCTGCCAGAAGAGGCGCAAAATCTGATGTACCAGCTTGAACTCAAGGTGCTGGCGCGCAACGCGCACATCCCCAACATCACCATCCAGAACCGGCAGATCACGCTCCAACCAGAATGGGACACGGAGATCACCCCGCCGCAGATCGCGCGCCTGCGCCGGCACCTGGGCGACCGCGCGCGCTTGGGCCGCAATCACATCTGGCTGACGCTCACGCCGGATGCGGCGGTCTGGCGCGAGAATCTCCTCGAGGTGCTGCGCGTCCTGGCGCGCTGGTGGCAGCAGGTCGAGGCGGGGTAATGAGACACCGAAGAACTATGGTCAGCATCAGCATTGCCGCGATAGGATTATGGCTGATGTTGTCTATCACGGCCACCCCCCTAACCGCGCAAGAGGGGTTAAGGGGACATGGAATTCCAATCTGTTCTACACACGAGCGATTTCACTTTGGACAGGAAATGTTCCTGGTTTGTACACGTGACGGGCTGTTCAAAGCCACCTCCGATGGCTGGCAATGGCTGCCTCTCCCGGATGGGTTTGGTGAAATAAAAGCTACAGCAGATGGTAGTATCTATCTTTACAGCAATAGCACGTATCAAGTACATCGTTCGACGGACGGAGGCATAACCTGGAAATTACGAGGAGCAGTCCCTCTAACCTCTACCACCGATCCATGGGGGCACATTTTTCCGACATCAGTACCAGATATGCTTTTCTTGGGAGTTGAAGATCTCCCATTTATACCTGATGTACGCGGTGTCTACAGATCCACGGATGGGGGAATCACATGGACGCGAGTACTATCAGTGGGCAATGGCAATGGGGTGGCCTTCTCCCCCAACTTTGTGACGGACGGCGTGGCTTTTGCCGCCTTTGCCGACTATCGCACCTCGCTCGGAATCTACAAAACCACCGATTGGGGGGAGACGTGGTTCCCCGTCAACACCGGCCTGTACATTGGCGGACCAATTTTCTGGGGACACGCGTGGGTGGCCGTTTCGCCAGAATTTTCCCAAGATCAGACGGTATTCACCTCAGATGGATCGGGATTTTACAGAACAACCAACGGGGGAACTGCGTGGGATAAGATTTCTGACACACCAACCTCTTATCCGCTAGTTTTTTCCCCCTACTATGGCGAAGATCACACCCTCCTACGGGCAGAACTCTCGCTGGGTCTCTGGCTTTCCCAGGATGCCGGACTGACGTGGCAGACACTTTATGACGATGACAATGGGGAGACGGGCTATGTATATGTAGCAGGAATGCGGCGTCCTGGCGCGTTTGACATCCCCACTATCACACCGCCCCCTCCAGAGCCAACTTCAACAACAATCTTACGCACAAACCACGCTTTGAGCAGTATCAGCCAGGATGATGTGGAATTCTGGATGGTACATAGGACGGACCATTTTGGCGATGCTTTCCTCTACCGTTCTCAGGATCACGGCACCACCTGGGACCCCATCCCCATCCTACCGCAGATCACCGTCACCCAACAAACACGCCCGGTGGCCGCGCAAAACGGCATCCCCCTCACCTACACGTTACGTGTCACCAATACCGGCACCGTGCTGCTGCACACCACCATCACCGCCACGTTGCCCACACCGCTTCTCACTGGCACCTTACTCTTGGATTCTGTCCTCTTGCCTCGGCGGACGTTTACCTGGACGCCCGTTCTTACCGCTCCTTACGGCCTCTGGACACAGACTCTCCCGCTGATGGTGGCCGAGGACTATACCGGGCCACTCACGACGAGCGTACACATTTCTTCCCTTGAAGGAGCCGCGAGCAACAACACATATAAACTCATCGTGTATCATCCCAGCGTGTATCTCCCCCTCATCCTGCATCCGTGAAGGAGCTATGCAAATACAAAAAATCTCCCACACCATCTACAACCCCCTAGCCAGATGACCAGGGCGAAAATCGTTCATGCGACCAGCCCACTCCCCTCACTTCATCGTATAATAAACAGGAGCCCGGCGGTTAAAACCACGGCCACCATTACGAAGTCGCCCTTCGGCGACTGAGTTCTAACCGGCGAAGGCCGGTTTCGCAAACGTAGCCGCGAATTTATTCGCCAGGCGTGGAACATTACTCATCAAACTAAACATTTACGTGACTTGTAACAGAGAACAGGAGGACCATGTCAACTATAAAAGTATCTCACGTGCGCAAAGCCTTCGGCGATGTTCAGGCGGTGCGGGATGTCTCGTTCGAGGTGTATCCCGGCGAGATTTTCGGTCTGTTGGGGCCGAACGGCGCCGGTAAGACCACGACCATCCGCATGATGCTGGACATCTTCCGCCCGGACGGCGGCGAGATCGAGATCTTCGACGGCGCGCTGACCGAGGAGAAGAAGAATCGCATCGGCTATATGCCGGAGGAGCGCGGTCTCTACAAGGATCTCAAGCTGGAACCGACGCTGGTCTTCTTGGCGACGCTCAAGGGCATCGACGAGGCGACCGCGAAACAGCGGCTGGAGAGCTGGCTCAAGCGCTTCGATCTCTACGATCATCGAGACAAAAAGATCCAGGATCTCAGCAAGGGCATGCAGCAAAAGGCCCAGATCATCACCACCCTGCTCCACGATCCTGATCTCTTGATCGTCGATGAGCCGTTCTCCGGCTTAGATCCGGTGAACACGCGGATGGTCAAGGACATCATCGAGGAGTTGCGGCAGGAGGGCAAGACCATCATTATGTCCACCCACCAGATGCACCAGGTGGAGGCGCTTTGCAATCGCATCCTGCTCATCAACAAGGGCGAGGCCGTGCTCTACGGCGAGGTCGAGCACATCAAGCGCGATTTCGCGGGCAACGCCATCGTGCTGGAGGGCGAGGGCGACTTCAGCAATCTGCCCGGCGTGCTGGAATTGCACCGTCACAACGGCGTCAGCCATCTCACGCTGGAGGCCGGCGCCAATCCGCAGAACGTCCTCCAGGCGCTGCTGGCCCGCGACCACGTGAAAATTGAGCGCTTCGAGTTGGCCGAGCCATCGCTGGAAGACATC
>JAAAOZ010000203.1 GCA_009908585.1 Chloroflexota bacterium | reverse complement strand
CCGGGGGGGGCCGGGCAGTGAACGACCCGTCTGAAAGCTGAAGTCGGCTGAAGGCCGACTGGAAGGACCCTCGTGGAAATGGCGTCAACTGAAGTTGACTTGCGCTTGACAGCCGGGGATTTCAATCCTCGGCGCGGCGCGCGGCGGGAGAGATGTCATCGCTGTAGACCTGACGGGTTTCGGAAACCCGTCAGGTCTGGGCGGGGATGGACGTGGTGTGTGGGGAGGCCTTGGTCCAGATGGGCGCGAATCGTGCCTTGAACCTCATTCAAAGCCGGGCGTTGGTCCATTCGACTCTACCGTTCGGCGCGCGCTTCCTCAGCGAGCGGCAGAGTGAACCAGAAGGTGCTTCCCTCTCCCGGCTCGCTCTCCACGCCGACCCGGCCGTCTAATTTTTCGATGATGCGCCGCGCGATGGACAATCCCAGGCCGTGGCCTTCGGCCCGCTCTGTATCTAAGCGCGTGAACTGGGAGAACAGTTTGGACTGCTGCTCCGGCGTCAGACCGGGGCCGTTATCCCGCACCCAGAAGCGCGCCATCGGGCCGTCGCCATCGCAGCTCGGTGTCCGCGAGATCTCCTCCGCGCCGAGCTTCACGCGCGCCGGATCACCGCCGTATTTCAGCGCGTTGCTGATGTAGTTGGCCCACACCTCCTCGACCCAGGGGCCATATCCGGTGGCCGAGGGCCATGCCCCCGGCTTGATGATCTTGGCGTCCGACGCGGCGATGCGGTCGCTCAGGCGCGCCAGCGCTTCATCCACAATCGCAGCCATATCCAGCGGCTTGGTCTTGATGTCGGTCACCTGGCGGACATTGGATAGCAACAGCAGGGCATCGATGATATCGGCCATCTTGCGCCCTGCTTGTACGATGGCGTCTAGCCATTTGCGGACTTCATCCTCCGGCAGGTTCGTGAAGTGTTTGCGCAGCGCGTGACCGCGCCCCACGACGCCGGTGAGCGGATTCTTGAGATCGTGGGCGACGGTGTGCGCAAAGGCATCCAGATCCGCATTGCGGGCCTCAAGCTCGTTCGTGCGCCGACGCAGCGCCTCCTCCATTTCCTTCCGCTCCGTGATATCCCGCAGGACGATCAACCGCCCGGTGGGATGCCCGCGCCGGTCGATCAATGGGGAAATCCGCAGATCATAATAGCTCGTGCCCGAAGCTTGCTCAATGGCGATGTCGGTCCGCGCGTTCATTGTGTTCTGAAATCGTTCCACCAAGGTGCTCCAAGGCTCCAGGATCTGGGCCGCCGGTTGGCCGATGACGCTCTCCTCTGACGCTTCTAACAACGCTTGCGCCGCCGGATTAAGGTCAACGATTCGCTCCTTCATATCCAAGGTCAACACCGCATCACTCATCCCTTCGATGACGGCGTCGCGGGCCACGGGCTTTAGCTCGAACAGATGGTAACGCATCATACCGATAGCAAAAGCGATGGCGCCGAACGCAAAGCTGAGCGAGGTGTAATCCTTCTCTAATCCGGGGATCAGATCGAAGAGATAAATGATGTTGAACACAATGGGGCTGAGCGCGCCGATGACTAACCAGATGGACTGCCGGCGATACAATCGGAACGAGGTGAAAAATCGTTTACCGATCAGGAACGCGCCTAAGAAGACCAGCGAATAGCTATAGATGATGTGCACCCAAAACCACCAGCCGTAGACATCGACCTGCATGGCCAGCAAGTGATCGATGGCGATAAAATGATAGTGTTGCCAGATCAGGTGATGGCTGGAATTGGTTTGCGCCAGCAACGTCGTGGTCAGTGGGATGACGCAGAACCACGCAAAGCGCTTGGGGGCGAGCCAATCCTGTTGATCGGCATAGCGGAGCGCGAAGCCCAACCACGCGACCGACGTGCTGACAATGAAGAGGTAGCTGAACTTGGCCCAGAAGACCGTCATGCTCTCTGAGGTGCTCGCCAGTTCCAGTGTATTGAAGACGAGCCAACCCGAAACGGCGGTGATCAGCCACTTCAACGCGGTCGTCGCCGGCGTGGGGTAGGCGCGCCATGCGTAGATGATCACCCCGGTTGAGATAATGGCCGACAGTGGGGCGAAAATGATAAAGAGTGTGTATTGGAGGTCCCCAACCATCAATATCTCCGCGTTTGGATCTGGTCGGCTGGGTTAAGACATTGGCTCATGGGTGCTGCTTTCCTTTGAAAAATGAATGAAAAATGAATGAACAATGAATGAACAGCGAGCGAATAACGAGTCATTTTTGTCCATTGCTTAAGTTACTGTAAGTATAAGCGCATTTTGCGAAAATACCAACTACCGTTTTTGGTGGCTTTCGTTTGTCTCTATTCCCCGGCCAAAATCTGCCTGGCTCTTACGATTTCCTATGTGAGCCAATCCGCATTTGACAAAACACGAGGCTCTGGTAGAATTTACCTTGCTTGGCCCTATCGTCTAGAGGCCTAGGACGCCGGCCTCTCAAGCCGGAAACGGGGATTCGAATTCCCCTGGGGCCACAAAGCCCTCCTCATCACGAGGGGGGCTTTTTTAGTTGGGGCGATTTAGATCAGCCTTCCGCGCGCATCTCCCGAAACAAGATCCAACGGCCCTTTCGATCCTCCGCATCCCCCGGCGCCCGATCATAGTAGAGATCGAAGACCTGGCCGGTCTGGACGCGCACGCGGAAGTAATAGCGCCCCACGCCCCAGGAGCCGCGCCGCGCGGCCGCCGCCGCGTGACTGGGCCGCATATTGTGCGCCATCTTCCCGCGCCGATCGTAGTCGTGCCATTCGCTGAGGCATGTGGTGATCTCGTAGGTCTCCCCCTCCCAATGGAAGCGGGCCGGGCAGTGCGGCTTCTTCTCATAGCGCGGCGATGTGTCAAATTCGACCTCGATCTCAGCGGCGATGAAGTGGATCGGTTTGAATGGCATCGTTGGCTCCTCCTACTGCTTGTGCTTACACGAGCGAAAGCGCGACGCGAAATCCCACGCTGTCAAATCGATTGCGCGGGCTGTAGCGATAGCGTGCAGCGCAGCGCGCCATTGGGCATCTATTATAAAAAGAAACCCCGCGTAGTACACGGCGGATATAATGGTTCGCGATGGGATTCTCGCGCCCATCCAAGGGATCATAGGGATAAGTGTAAGTCGGTGGATCTAATTCGATGCCCCACAAGCTCGAGGTCCATTCCCAGATATTGCCCACCATATCTAACAGCCCGTAGGGACTGGCGCCCTGGGGATGAGCGTGCACGGGCCTCGTGTCTTTCGCCTCGGCCTCCCCCTGGATGTTGCAGCGGTTGGCATCCCAGGCATTGCCCCAAGGATAGATCTGCCCTTCGGCGCCGCGTGCGGCCTTCTCCCACTCCGCCTCCGTGGGCAAGCGATAGAGCTTGCCCGTGATCTCCCGGAGCCATTGACAGTAGGCGCGAGCGTCGTACCATGTGACGTAGACAGCCGGGTAGTGCCGCCGACGCGGGGGCGCCCATCGATGCGACCAGCGCAGCCATCGCCAATGTTGCGGGGGCGCGTGATGCGTGGCGCACAGAAAGACGGCGTACTGCGCATTGGTCACCGCCGTCTTGGCCATCGCGTAATCGGGCAGATAGACAGGGTGCTGCGGTTGCTCCTCCTCCCGCGCGTGCGGATCTTGGACGGGATCGCTGCCCATCAGGAATTCTCCGGCCGGAATATGGATCATCTCCGGCTCAAATTTGTAATAGGGGGCCAAGAGCCGTTTCATTTAACGATTACTCCTTCAAAATAGCCTGTTAAGGGGTCGTCGCATATTGATGATAATATAGAGATGTTGCACTGAATTGAGAGCATTGCCGTGATGAGCTTATAGGTGTATCCTATCAGTAAATGAGATGATCGCAACCCGACCTTATTGGATGTTTTGCTATTTGGCGCTTTACATCTGGAGTAAGATTGTATACGGTAGCATATTGAATTTTGCACTCTTAATGAACCGTGCTATACTGAAAAAGCTAAAGCAGTGATAAAGAAGGGTTCACCTATATCTCAAATCATACATCTATAACTCTTTCCGGGATCGTAAGGGGTATCACTTGAAAACATCAGAGCACTCGACAACCTCTACAAAATTGACCCACTGGGCCAACCAACTGGAAGCGCGAGGCTTGACTCCCATCGCCATTCCGCTGTTGGATGTGCTTCAAGTTTGGGGCTTCGTTGGCGGGCAGCTTTTGTGGATGCTGGCGCCCCTCTTTGGGCAATCCTCGCTGGTCTCCTTGGCCGAGATCCTGGAGGAACCAGAGATGTTAGGCGAACTACAAGCGCAACTTATCAAAAGGGAGCACAACTGTGGCTGAACAAATCATCGCCTTAGCCTTTGTGCTGATTGGCGCGACGGTGTTGGCCATCTATGGCCTGCGCCATCGCGAGACGCCGCCGGGGATGCGGGCCTACCCCCTCTTCCGCGCTTTGTCGGATGAGGTCGGGCGCGTGGCCGAGGAGGGCAAGACCATTCATATCGCGCTGGGCAAAGGCGGCTTGGCCAGCAGTGATGCACTTACGTCCGTCGCCGCGATCCAGAGTTTGAGCGCTTTATTCGATTTATCCGCTGCTTATGATGCGCCGCCGCTGATCACCACCGGGGACCCAACGCTCTTCCTGCTCGCCGGGGATTGGATGCGACGCGCCTACGCGCGGATCGGGAACGCCGCTCGCTATCGCCCTCTATTTGTCCAATTTGCCGCCCCGACGCCCACCACCTATGCAGCGATGGCCGCCACCTATTTCTTCGATGGTGGCCTCAGCTCCAATATCATGTTGGGTAAATTCGGCCAGGAGGTCAGTTTGCTGGCCGAAGCGACGCAGCGCAGCCACATCCATTCGATGGGCGGAACGACCTCATTGGAGGGCATCAGCGCGCTCTACCCTGCCCTCTCCTCCGATCAATTCGTGATGGGAGAGGATCTCTTCGCCGGAGCTACCGAGGTGATTCAGCGCTCACCCTATTGGGCCAGCTTAGCCGCGCACGATATCCTACGTTGGTTGACCATCGCAGGCATCGTTGTGGCGATGATCGTATCCATCGTATACGGGGGAGGATAGACAATGTTTAAGTGGTTTCTTCCCACAGCGGTGGCGATGCTTGTCGGAATGTTGGTTCTCTTGGGCGCTCTGGTCCCCGTGGAGGGTCTGGAGCTGGCGGGATTCTTTCTGATTCAATGGGGAATGGTGCTGGGGGCGTTTGCCCTTTTATTAGGCTATTTCAATCTTCTCAATGTCCATTCGCAACGCTTGTTTCGCAGGCGAAAAAATTGGTTGGGCAGTTTACTCTTGATTTTATCGGCGCTGGGTAGCTCGGTTTTGGTCATGTGGCAAGGTCCGGGTGGCCAGGAGGCTCAACTCCTGCTCAACCATGTGCTCATTCCCGGAGAATCAGCGTTGCTGGCCATCACGGCAGTCACCTTGATTGTCACGGGGATGCGCGTATTCCGCACGCGCCGGAACCTCAACAGCGTGGTGTTTGTCGTCGTCGTCGGAGCTGTCTTGCTGAGCACCGTTCCCTACCTTGATATCCTCTCCAATGTCAAAACCATGCTGACCGACTTGGCTGCGGGCGGGATGCGAGGGGTGTTGATGGGCGTCGCGATCGGCACCACGATGACGGGATTGCGCATTATTTTGGGCATTGATCGCCCGCACAGTGATGAGTGAGTGAAAAATAGGTATGATTCGCTGTCCTAAGTGTGGCACGCAAAATCCAGATGATCGCCGCGTTTGCAGTAAATGCGGCGCACGTCTTCCTACATCGGAAGGGCAATCTTCCTCAGAAGGCCTGCCGGATTGGCTATCCGGTTTGACCGATGACGCAGCTTTTTCGGACGAAGATGAGGAAACGGAGGAAGCTTGGCCTGACTGGCTTGCTGAGGATGAGGATGAGGATGAGGCGGAAGAACCATCGCCCAAGGCGCCGGAGTCGGATGTGGCGCCTGCTGATGAAGATCTGCCCGATTGGCTTTCGGGGATTATGATGGACTCGGAAGCGCCAGAGTCGGGGCCAGAAGGAGCGGCCCGCGCACCTGAACCGGCATCCCAAGAGGAAGAGAGGTTCGCTCCTTCCGAGCTGCCGGATTGGCTTGTTGACCTCTCTGAAGAGGTGGAAGAGGTGGAGGACGTGGCAGAGATGGAAGAAGAGGCCGAAGGGGAGGAAGGGATCGAGCCGACGGCGCCGGATGAGCTGCCGGATTGGCTCTCCGGTATTCCAGGAGCGCCCGAAGAGGAAGCGCCCGCTGCTCCCCCTGCGACGGAACCAACGCCAGCAGAGCCTGAAGAGGAAGAAGAACCGGAT
>JAAAOZ010000255.1 GCA_009908585.1 Chloroflexota bacterium | reverse complement strand
TCTGCTGATGGAGATATTCGAGTTGGAGTTTATAAGCAGGGTGGGACTATCAATGTTCATGTTAATGGCGCCTCTATTGATATAGGGTTACTGCCTTGTGCTGCTACTGAGTTCTATAATGTCTTTAACGATCCGGAAACTTTTGCGCTTGTTGAGGCGCCTGAGAATGTGAGGTGGATTCGGGATGAGAACTGGGGTTGGTTGTATCCACCATAAAGGAGATAAAATGTTTGAATCAATTAAACATCATTGGCGGCCGTTGTGGCTCGTAACTTTTCTCTGTGGTTCTCTTGGTTTTTTGGGAGGGTATGTTACTATCTCTTACCTTTACACAACAATACCTTATTTCACTACTGATTACTATACGCCCGAATTTCAAAATGAGAGATTCTTAATAGATATCTCATTGCTCTTTCTCTCCTTGATTGTGATATTATTGCTATTTTTCTTCAGTAAGTACATACTGAAGAAATTTCGTTGGGCGAGTGAACATAAACTTGTCGTTTTAATATGTTCGGGATTTGTGGAGGGACTATTGTTTTCTCTCACAGTAAAGTCTATTCTGGATTTAATAATTGGTTTTGTGCTCACGCGCCCTTCGCCCTTCGTAGAATCATTTTTGATGCACTTCAAGATGGCTTAGCCGCACCAGCCTGACCACCGACGAGAGCGGGGCCGTCGTCTCCAAACAGCGCACTTACCCCTACGGCCAGCCGTGCAGTTCTGGCGCAGCCGGAACTGCCAATGCCCCGACGCTGGGCCGCTTCATCAGCGCGGATACGATAGCCAGCCCTCCCGTTCACAGCGGGAGGGCTTTTTCTTTTCACAAAGCGTGAATTCGAGTACAATGGACGTAATTCAGTCTTCCTATTATCCTGTGCTATCTATTTTATCAGGAGGTAAATGATGGATATTCCGCAAGTTGTGTTGTTGATTGGGGGCGCAGCGGTGGCCTTTGCCTTTTTAGCGATTTTGGTGCTCTTTTTGAGTCGCCGGCGCGTGGATCTGATAGAGGATTCACCCACCGCGCAGCCTGAATGGATGAGGAGTACGCCGCCGCCGGAAACCATGGCCGCGCGGCAGCGCGCGGGCAGCGAAGTCGGGATGTACGGCGAGGAGAAGGGAGAGCGCTTAGCTTCGGCCTTCGTCGAACAGATCGAGGACATCTTCCGGGCGGAATTGGAAAGAGATCCCTCCCTGGCGAGCTACAAAATCGATTTGGGTACGTCGGCGGACGGTGGCCTGGAGATCTGGGTGGATGGCGAGTGCTACACGGAGGTCGATCACTTGCCTGACGCGCGATTGCGCACCGCCTTCCAGCGGGCCGTGCAGGCGTGGGAGCGACGATGAACGCTGAGCCAACCGCCCAACCCGACGAACTTCTCATCGTCTGGACGAGCAGCGACCGCGACGTCGCGCGCAAGATGGTCTTGATGTACGCCAAGAACGCCCAGCGATTGGGCTGGTGGCAGGAAATCAACCTCCTCGTCTGGGGGCCGTCGCAGAAGCTCTTGACGGAGGACGAGGAACTCCAGATGAAACTCCGCGTGATGATCGACCTGGGCGTGCGGGTCGGCGCGTGTAAGGCCTGCGCCGATAGTTACCAGATCGCCGAGGATCTGGAGGCCCTGGGCGTCGAGGTCTTTTACAGCGGGGAATTCCTGACCAACTGGCTCAAATCGGGTAAGCGCGTGGTCACGTTCTGATTTGATGGCATAATTTTTACGACTTGAAAAAGGGGGCCAAATGAGCATTACACATTACGATGTCGCTATCATCGGATCGGGGCAGGGCGCGCCGCCGTTGGCCTATGCGTTGGCCGATGTAGGGAAGCAGGTCGCGTTCATTGAGCGCGAGCACGTGGGCGGCACCTGTGTCAATGATGGTTGTACGCCCACCAAATTGATGATCGCGGGCGGGCGTGTGGCCTATCTGGCGCGGCGGGGCGCTGATTATGGCGTGCGGACCGGCCCGGTCGCCATCGATATGGAGCACGTGCGCCAGCGCAAACGCGATATTGTGGAGCGGTTTCGCTCTGGGGCGCGGCAGCGCCTTGAGGATACCGAGGGTGTGGACGTGTTGATGGGGGAGGGGCGGTTTGTCGCGCGTCAGGGTGATCAAGGCGATGACGGCCCGTTCTTGTTGGAGGTGGCGCTGCTGGAAGGCGGCACGCGCTCGCTGACGGCGGATCTGGTGGTGATCAACACCGGGGCGTCGCCGCGTGTGCCGGATCTGCCGGGATTGGAGGATGTGCCCTATTTGAATTCCACCTCGATTATGGAGTTGGGCCAGGCGCCGGAGCATCTGATCGTCCTGGGCGGCGGCTACATCGGCATCGAGTTTGGACAGCTCTTCCGCCGCTTGGGCAGTGAGGTGACGATGGTGCAGCGGGCGTCGCAACTCCTCACGCGCGAGGATGAGGATATTGCCGACGCGGTCGCGGAGATTTTGCGCGAGGACGGCATTCACGTCCTGCTGGATACGGACGCTGTGGCGGTGGAACAGGCCGCCGATGGTCACATCGCCTTGCGGGTGCGCAACGGCGAGGAAGAGCGGGAGGTGTTCGGATCGCACCTGCTGGTCTCGGTGGGACGGGTGCCGAACAGCGCGGCGCTGAACTTGGACGCCGTCGGCGTAGCGACCTCGGCGCGGGGCCATGTCATCGTCAACGACCGTCTGGAGACCAACGTGCCAGGCATCTACGCCATCGGTGATGTCAAGGGCGGGCCGGCGTTCACCCACATCGCCTACGACGACTTCCGTATTTTGCGGACCAATCTGCTGGAGGATGGCGAGGCCACCATCGCGGGCCGGATGGTGCCGTATACGCTCTTTATGGACCCGCAACTGGGGCGCGTGGGCCTCAGCGAGCGCGCCGCGCAGGCCCAGGGCATTGACTATCGCGTCGCCAAGATGCCGATGAGCTGGGTGGCGCGGGCGATGGAGATGGAAGAGACCCGTGGCCTGATGAAGGCCCTGGTCGATCCCGATGAGGGGCGCATCTTAGGCGTTGCCATCTTGGGCGTCGAGGGCGGCGAATTGATGTCGATGCTCCAGATCGCGATGATGGGCGACGTGCCCTATCCCGTGCTGCGCGATGCGATTTTTGCTCATCCCACCTTGGCGGAATCCATCAACAACCTCTTTGCCACGTTGGATTAGGCCGTTCCAAGAAAATAAGTCTCCCAAAAATGGGGAGTTTTCAGAGGGAAAAACATCAGGTTTGGGAGGTTTTAATTTCTGGAACTACCTTAGGGATAGTGTCTTAAAGTATGCGCCGCTTGGCTCGCCTACTGATACACAAAACCCGTTGAAAACGGGTTGAAAAACCGCTCCAAAGAGCAACCCCAGTGCGTTTCTGGTTGGCTCGTGCCAACTTCGCACTTTGGATATCAGCCGAGGGTTTCAACCATCGGCGCGGTGCAGTGGCGAATACCCTGTGACAGTAACGATTAGGTTGGCTCAAACGAATCATCCAAAACGAAGGGGTTCAATGGCGAAATTACTGGCCCGCCTCCGATGTCTGGTGGGCGGGCACTCGTGGGAGGGCTGTGTTTGTCCGGTGTGTGGCACAACGCGACACGAATGGAAGTTCGTCGTCAATCCCGATGCCATCATCGGGCCGGTGGGCGATTTTATGGACGAGATGCACAATTACCGTCAACGCTGCACGCGATGTGGCAAGTGGAAGGATCAGGAGTAGACGGTAATCAGTTACACGGAGATTCACAGAGTCTTTCACTGAGATACGCGGAGAACATCACGTCTCTGTGAATCTCAGTGTCCAGAGTCAGCCACTCGATAAGCCACAGCCCATTTTCCTCGTTGTTCCATTTGTGAGCCGTTGACTACCCGACTACGGGACTGAAGACCACTCGACTAATCTGGAGGAGCGATGCGATGGCCAAACTCGGCATAACTTCGGATGGCGCGTCCTTCACCCGACGATTGTCGTCGCGGACGCGGCGCCTCAAGTTGTACAAGCAGGATCTGGTGGCTTTGGATCTCGCTGCTGTGGCGAGCAAGGCGCCCAACCTGGAGACTCTCGAACTGGGGAGCAATCCCCTGCGCGCGCTCGACCTAACCCCGCTGACCGCGTGTCCGCATCTGGAAGGGCTGGTCATCACGGCGGAGGCGCCCATCGATTTGGCGCCGCTGGCCGAGTGCGCCAACCTGCGCTGGTTGCATATCCACGCGCGGGGATGGCCCGCGCTCGATCTCGCGCCGCTGGCTGGACTGACCCACTTCGAGAGCCTGCTCGTGCACGGCGGCGCCTTCGAGGCGCTGGCTCTCGCCCCGCTGGCGACGTGCGCCGCGTTACGTAGCCTCTCGCTGCATTGCCCCGCGCTGCGTCAAACATCCTTGGCGCCGCTGGCCGCCGCCTCGCAGATGACCTCGCTCACCCTCCAGCACACGCCCCTCGCGTCGTTGACGCTCTTTCCCTGGCCCAATCTCCAAAATCTTCACCTCTTGGCCGTGCCGATCACGGAGATCGATCTGCTGCCGCTGCACGCCGGCCAACTCACGCGGTTCCAGTGCGTCCAGCACGCCCTGACGCAGGTGGATCTCACGCCGCTGGTCGAGCTGGAGACGCTGTCCACGCTCTACTTCCAGCCGCTGCCGCGCCTGCTGCTCGATGACGTGTACGTCCATCACCCGGCGCGCATCCTCAGCCCCGCCGTGCGCGCGGATGTGGAGGCCGATTTGTGCATCGCGACGGGCCGGGGCGCGCGCCTCAAGGTGCTGCTGGCGCGGCTGCGACAGGCGCCGCCATCTGTCTCGGAGACGATGGAATCCTACGCGGAGATGGACGAGGCGACCTTCTGGCGCTTGATCGCGGACGCGAAGCGCGAGGCCCCGGCGGACGATCTGCCCGCCGAGCTGGTGCGTCGCCTCTGGGCGCTGCCGGACGCGGCGTTGCAGCGCTTCCACGAACTCTTCTGGCGCGTGATGGGCCAGCCGGGCTTCGACGTGCACGAGACGGTGTTCGAGGTGTGCGGCGGCTGCTCCGATGACGACTTCATCGATTTCCGCGAGTGGCTGATCACCCAGGGGCGCGAGCGCTTCTATCGCGTCGTGAACGATCCGCAGGTGCTCCACGAGTGGGGCGAGGGTGGCCTCGGCTTCGAGGAGGGCGTGATCAGCCAGCCGCTCTATCTGATGGGCCGCGTCAGGGGCGTGCAGATGTGAGCCAGCGGGAAGGCTCAACGCAAATCGAAGCGCTTTTCAGAAAATGGCTGGCCCCGCTGGTCAGCCTCACCTCCACCCTGTTGCTCTTCGCGACCTTCGTCTTCCATTATCATTACTTCGGCGCCGCGAACAGGGCCGCGGATTTCTTCGCGCTCGACGGGCGCATCCGCGCAGCGCTCTACATCTACGGCGCGATGGTCCTGCTGGCGAGTCTGATCCGCTTCCCCGCCGATTGGGAGGCGTTCGTGGCCTTGATGGTCTTCCTCGGCAGCGCGTTGATCTCCGTGGCCTACACCGCGCTCTTCTGGATGCATCCTGTGACGCTCTCTTGGCAAGAGATACTGGCGCAACTCTATTACCTGCTCGAAGCTGTCCTCTCGTTGGTGTTGGTGATCCTGCTGCTGACGCAGGAAGCGGGGACGCGCTGGGCGGTGACGCCGCGCCTCAGCGGCGTGCCCGGCGCGCTCAAAGCGTTGGGCGTGCTGGTTTACGTCGTGGGGGGGACGTTGATTTTGGATCGCGGCTGCGACCTCGCGCCCGACGCGGTGACATCGCGGGTGAATCTCTACGGCGCGCTGGGGTTGGAGGTGCTGGCCCGCCTGACGATGTGGCGGGAGAGAATCGAGAACGAAAGGCGTGGGCGTGGTAAGGATGAACGATCTCAAGCATAGACAAGATAACGTCGCGAAATGGCTCTTTTGGATCGCCAGGATCTGGGGGAGTTTGGTGATGGCGCTGCTGTTGGTCTATACGGTCGGCGGGCTGCCCTACCTCATCCGCGAACTCAGTCCCAGGGAGTGGCTGAATCCGCTCACGCTCTTCTTCAGCGCGCTGGGATTGGGCGTGGCGTGGCGTCGGGAGAGATTGGGCGGGGGCATCAGTTTGGCCTTTATCCTGATCAACGTGGTCGGCGGCCGTTGGATACTCGGCATCTCCGATCCGCCGTATATGCAGTTGATCGTCTTCGCCGTGCCGGGGATTTTGTTGGTGGCGTATGATTGGTACACGCGGAAAAATCGCCACCCAAGAGGATAGCGTGCCAACAATGTCCGCCTTGGCCCGATGAATGGAATTCATCGTCTGATACCCAAAACCCGTTGGAAACGGGTTGGTTAGATCAAGTGGCGGCAATGTTCCTGGTCAGGTCTACG
>JAAAOZ010000017.1 GCA_009908585.1 Chloroflexota bacterium | reverse complement strand
CTGCTGACCGAGTTCCAGTGCGCGCGCATCCTCGCCCAGATCGTGATAGAGCAGGCTTTGAAAACTGAGGATCAAGCTTTCTCCCCGCCGGTCGCCAATCTCGCGTTTGATTGTGACGCCTTCGGTATAATAATCGCCGGCCGTCGCAAAGTCCCCAAGCGACCAGTAAACTAATCCCAGGTTGGCCAGTGTGTTGCTCTCGCCCCATAGATCGCCAATCTCCTGGCTGATACGCAGGGCTTGCTGGTAATAGGTCTGGGCATCGGTGTACTCGCCATAATCCAGCGCCGTCATGCCGAGGTTGTTGAGGATCCAGCCTTCTCTTTCCCGGTTCCCGATCTCGCGCCGGACGATGTCCAGGGATTGCTCGAAGTAAGCTCGCGCCGCTTGGAAATCGTTCTGCTCATACGCTGTGATCCCCAAGTTGCCCAGCGCCAGGCTCTCGCCAAACCGATCGTCGAGTTCGCGGCGGATGTCCAGGGTCTGGGCGTAGCAATCGCTGGATCTCGCGTAGTCTGCAAGATAAAAGTAGACCGCGCCCAGGCGACTTAAAGTGTCGGCCTCCAGTTGGCGCGATGGCGTTGTTTGGGCTAGGGCTAATGCTCGTTTGAGAAGTTTCTTGGCTTTGGTGTAGTCTCCCTGGCGATTGATGATAAAGGATAGGCTGTTGAGGCACAAGACTATCTCCGGTACATCTTCGAGCGTCTGTAACCCCGCTAGACTTTTCTGCAAGAGATTTTCAGCTTCGTCATGGTGCCCTAAATGCCCTAAAAATATGCCCCGGCGGGTTGAGAGTTTGAGAATCAAGTGGCGTATGGATTGTGACATGGGCCTAGTCTGACTTAAATCTTGAATGGCCTGGTCGAAAACCGAATCCCCCTCCTGGAACCAACATCGCAGGGTATAGAATTCGGATAAACTCTCCAGCGCCTGCTCGATCGCTGGAGCTTGCTCGTGCTTGGTCGCCCAATCCCATGCCGCGCGGATATCTTCGATCTCGGCGCTGAGGATTTCGAGCGCCTTGCGCTGCATGCTGCCTTTTAGATCAGCTTTCAAATCCTGCAATAGGGCGCAATAGTAATCACAGTGCTGCTGTTGGGTGTTCAAGAGGAGATCCGGCGCGCGGGATAGCTTTTCTGCTGCATAGTGACGCACGAGATTGTGCATCGTATAGCGGGTCACCGGATTTGGATGCTCATAGATCACCCGGTTGAGCATCGATTTGTCCACCAGGGCGGCCAGGATTTGAGGTGACGTATCCACGACCTGTGAGGCCGCAGCCTTGCTAAAGCTGCCGTGGAATACAGTTAGGCGCTGCAAAACGCTCTGCTCCTCGGCGGTGAGTAACGCCCACGTGTATCGAAAAGCGGCCCTCACGCTGTGATGACGGGTGGGCACGCCCGGCGACGACGACCGCAGGAAATCTAGATTGTTTTGCACTTCCCTGGCGATCTCCTGGCAGGAGTAAGCGCGCAGCCAGCTGGCTGCCAGTTCGAGCGCCAGTGGAATCCCGCTGACGAGTTGGCAGATGTGAAGGACGTGAGATCGATTGGCAGAGGTGAGTGAGAAATCGGGATGCCAACGACGGGCGCTTTTCACGAAGAATTGAACGGCACTGTACTGATTGACTTCCTCGCCAGATGCCGCGTTGAACTCTCCATCAGGATAATCGAGGGCTTCGAGGTTGAATAACCATTCTCCTGGCACGTTCAGACATTTTTGAGAAGTAGCCAGAATTCTCAGATCGGCTGCGTGTCGTAGTAGGTCGACGATCAGCGCCCCTCCGGCCAGTAGGTGTTCGAAGTTGTCCAGGATCAACAGGGCTTCCTTGGTTCTTAAGTAATCGCTCAATTGGGCTGTAAGATTTTCACCCGAATGAAAGTGGAATCCCAAGCCCTGAGCTATGGCGGTCGTTAAGGCGTCCGATGATCTCACGGCGGACAGAGGGATGAAGTAGACGCCATCCTTGAACGCTCCTATCTCCTCCCAGGCAATTTGGAGTGCCAGGCGAGTTTTTCCCACGCCGCTTGACCCAACCAATGTCAACAGACGGCAATCCGAGTGGTTGAGTTTTTCGGTAACCTGCTCCAACTCCGTCTCCCGTCCGATAAAGGGAATCAATTGAGCCGGTAGATTGTGGGAGGGTTGCAGATCGCGCTCCAGGGTCTCGGCCTGAATGTGCTCGTACAAGGCCTCCGTGGCAGCGGTGGGAGCTACGCCTAGCTCTGCCGACAGGATTTGTCGACAGGTGTTGTATTGGGCCAGGGCGGCGCTGCGCTGACCGTCCAGGGCGAGGGCGCGCATCAACTGCCGATGCGCCTCCTCTCGCCAGGGTTCCAATTCCACCTGTCGCTGAGCATAGCGCCGCGCCAGATCAAATGCTCCCCGCTGCTCGTGATAGGCGGCCAAGTGATACAAAGCGTCTATGGCTTGCCGGTGTAGATATTCTCGCTCCATCAATAGCCACTCCTCGAAGGGATGGCTGTCCAGGAAGAAGCCGGTTAAAAGATCTCCCCGGTAGAGTTTCGCTGCTTGGGTCAACCGCCGGGAGCACGCACGGCAGACCTGGAGGCGACGGTGTGGATGCTGTTGGGTGGCAGCGATCAGATCCTTGAAGACGGTTACGTCGAGCCAATAGTTGCTGCCGGTGTTGAATTCGATGGTGGTGCGGGTGATGTGCAAGAAGGGCGGCTCCGCTTTACGATCACCGATGGCGTTGCGCAGCCGGTTCAACGCCTGGCGAAGGGCGTGGAGCGCCTCATTCTCGGGCTGATCGGGCCACAGCAGGCCCGCCAAGAACGTTCGCTGGAATTGAGTTTCGGCGTGCATCACCACATAGACCAACAGCGCCCGAGCTGAGTCGGCGCCAAAGCTGGTGATAGGTTTGCCATCGCTGGCGACCTGGAAGGAGCCTAGCAGGGTAATGTCTAATCGATTCATCTAGTTATCGTGACGTTCCCGTGACGTTTATTTGCCATACTATAGCCGTGTGTCTCAAGGAGATCAGAAATCAGCTACTCAAACGCCACCATTATAACATTAAGCATAAGTCATTTCAATTAGGAGGAGGTTTTGTGAATACCAAATGCAAGTTTAGATTGATCAGTATCCTATTCGTTTCCATTTTACTGGTTGGGGGTCTGCTGGCTTCTTTGCAAGTGGCGCGTGCAGATTCCGAGATAGAGCGGGTGTCAAGCGTGCCAGAAGTCGCGACGGCTCCAAAAGGATTAGAGACAACGCTAGCTACCTCGCTGACCGTCGAGGTTCCTGATATGATGCTGGCGTTGGGAACTGGCAAGACGTTGGATCTCTTGAGCTACACCACGTACTACAGCGACTCGGCGGCCCTCGTTTTCACAGCGACGACGGCCTCCAGTGACTATTTTACCGCGACCCTGGCGGGGACGCACTACTTAAACATCACCTCGACCTCGGCTACCATGGGAGGGGTGTTCCCGGTAGATATTCAGGTCAGCGATGGTGTGTTTTCAGACACCGATGCGTTCACCGTGACCGTCGCGTCCGCCACCCCAACCTTGACGATCTCGATCCCCGACATGGTCATCGCGCCCGACGGGGCTAAGAAAACTCTAGATCTGTGGGACTATACCACGTATCACGCTGATAAAGCGGCGTTGATCTATACGGTCACGCACACGTACGGAGAGAACTATGTGACCGCCACGCTTATGGGCGGGCATTATATCAGCATGACCTCAATATACGCTTACAATGAGCGTCACGCTGACATCCAAGTTGATGTCAGTGACGGCGATTTGTCGGACTCGACGGAATTTGCGGTCGAACTCAACCATCCTCCTGAGCTTGACTTCTTCTACGGCGGGTCGAATGAATTGCCTGACCCGGCCTATGTCTATGCTGGCCAGCCATCCACGCTCACTATTCCCTCTGTAGATGGTGAGGTGGCGGTGCCCTTGGAGTTCTACGCCTACGATGAGGAGGATTATGACAACAACCTAACTTTTTCTATCGTGAACTCCCCGCCCGTGAGCTTGGGAATCGGTATTTCTGATTCTGTTGAGGGGCATTACGTGACCTTTGATCCAGATCCCACGTTGGTAGGCACGTACCACGTCGAAGTGGAGGTGCAGGATACGGTCGGTCTGACCGACACGGACATGTTCACCGTCACTGTTTTACAACGGGTCTTCCTCCCACTGACGATCAATAACTACCCACCCGTGCCGACTTTGCATCCGATCGACAACCCGGATGGGGATGGTCTGTACTGGGTGCAATGGGACGCGCCGATGGAGGACTTCATCACATACGAGTTGCAGTATGCGCGTACCCCAGATTTCAGTGATGCCACCACTATTAACAGGAGTTCGACATCTTATCAGGCGTTTACGATGGCGCCGGGAACCTACTACTGGCGGGTTCGAGTAGGGTCCTATCCCTGGAGCGAGGTGCAATCTGTTAACGTCGGTAACTTTGCCTATCTGTACCTAGAGCCCCTGTGTGCCTATGGCTTACGCGTGGAGCTTTCGGGTAACGGCAATTACTTTGTGCAGGAATATGGAACCGAATATTGCAACACAACCGTTTACTGGCGCAGTGTGCCCGTCGGAACGTATACGACCAAGTTGACGTGGATCGATCGCAGCATCGTCGATCAGTTTGGACCACAATACTTGGGCAATAACGAATACTTCATTGATGCTGGCGATCGACCGAACCAATGGGAATTGTACTGACAGAACAACGCTCACAGGGACAGGGACTGCATACAGAAATACCTTGAGACCATGATATGGCATACCGGTTATCCCCCCAAGATGTGGGGGGATAACTTTATACCGCCTCGCATCCCATCTCACAGGACAAAACCGTTACCATGAATCCATCTCAGACTGAATACCGATCATATCTCCTGCGTTTGTGGCGTTCCAACGCCCGTGATCCTTGGCACGTGATGATAGAGCAGGTGGGATCGCGGGAACAGCACACATTTGCCAACCTGGAAAGCCTGATTGATTTTTTGCAGGCCGATCAGAGCGAGTCAGCGCCATTGGAGGGGGATCCCCTCGATTCTGAATCTGGTAGCGAGAATACGAGGAGGTGAGGCGTTATTAGATTGTGGGCCGGGTAGGATTTGGATATTGTATTTCATAATCTCAATTCACAAGGAGGAGAACAAAAATGAGAACTTACAGAATAACCTGTTTGACGTTAGCCATCGCTTTGTTTCTTTCGTTTTGGCATAGTCCTCAAGCGCTTCATGCGGAGACGTTGGCCACGGTTGATTCATCACGTGACGATGCCGCGTCCTTGATCACAGCGGAGGCGAAAGCTCCGGCCGAGGTCAAGGCGACCACCGCTGTCTCGGACCTGAACACAGCGGTCATCTTTCCCGATGATCAGCTCGCCTCCATCTCCAGCATCACCGCAACGGAGATGACGGTCACCGTCCCGACAGGAGCCGGCGACGGCGACGTCGTCGCGCAAATGGGAACCGGTGATAGCAATGGCAGCCCCTTCGCGGCCGGGGATTCGTCCACGCCGGACGACACGGGCATCGGGACGACCTGGGCCATCACCACCAGCGGGACGATCACCTCGGACACGACCTGGAACCAGGATGTGCTCGTCACCGGCGATGTGACGGTGAACAGCGGCGTGACGCTGACCGTCGAGCCGGGCGTGACGGTCTTCTTCGCTCCCCACAGCGACGATCAGGCCGGCGGTCGCTGGTCCGATCGGGCCGAGTTGACCATCTGGGGCGCCCTGATGGCGGAGGGCGCCGCGACGACGCCCATCTATTTCACCTCGGCCGCGACGCAGACGCTGCCCGGCGACTGGGGCGGCATCATCATCCGCAAAAATAGCACCCAATCCTCGTTGAAGTACGGTCTCATCCAGTACGCCGAGACCGGGGTGGGGTTCTTTTCCGTGGATGAAGGACCCGGAACGTTGTCGGGCGCCGTTGCCAACTGCACGCTCCGACACAATGCGTATGGCCTTCATCTGTATGGCCGTCCAGAGTATGGCAGCGGTGGGGGGACGGTTGTAGTAGATCCTCTCATTGCCAATAACTCGATCATTAGCAATACCCAAGGTATTGTACTACGAACCACCTCAGGCTACGGCACGGCGCAAAACTACGCCACGGTGCAGAACAACATCCTGCGGGATAACGAGATTGGCATGCAGATCAGGGGAAACACGTGGTGGCTTGGTCACGCCGATAATTATCCTGAGATCGTGAACAACACTTTTATAGATAACACAACCTACAATCTCGACATCGTGGCGTCGGGGAGCAGCGATGGTTCCGGGGCCGATAGTGACGTCCGTCCCACCGTTGAGAACAACCTATTC
>JAAAOZ010000410.1 GCA_009908585.1 Chloroflexota bacterium | reverse complement strand
GGATCAGCAGAGCCACGTTCGCCCAGCCCACGGCGATCACGCCGGCGTAGTGGGTGAGGATGAAAAGGGCTTGAATCAGCGCTAAGCGCGCAGGCCGCAATGCGGGACGCACAGCGGGCCTCGGTCCAGAAGCCTCGTCATCTGCCTTGGGAGCCGGCCAAATCTCCGCCAGCAAAGCTAGGGCCAACAACGGCAGGGCGGCGTAAGCGCGCACCTCCTGCCCGTAGATGAAGAAGGGCGGGGCCAGCGCCAACAACAGCGCCGTCACCCGCCCGCTGCGCCGATCCATCCGGCGACGCATCCAGGCGCCCCCCGCCGCCGGCAGAAGCGTCGCCAGCAGCGCGGAGAGATAGCGCGCCGCGAAGGGCGTCGCGCCGACGAAGGTGATCCAGCCCTTGAGCGCAAAGAAGTAGAACGGCGGATGGATATTCGCCGCTCGATCCGCCACGATCTCCGCCCAGGGCGCTGTGGCGAGATGCAGGCTGATGCCTTCATCCCACCAGAGCGACTGGGCGTCCAGCGTCAACGTGAGCGCCGCGAAGAGCAAAAAGCTCGGCGCCAAGGCGCGCAATCGATTTTTAAAACCACGCCATCGCGGAGGTTGCCGCATCACGAGTTAGGTTCCTGTTGAGGATAGGAGGCTGCTGGGGTTGTTATCTTTGTCACGCGGGGCTGAAGGCCCCGCGCTAAAAGAACAAAGCCCTTTGGGCTAAGACACCGAGCCTCCAAAGGAGGCTTTGCCTTTTTAGCCCGGATGTTTACGTCCGGGCAGCAGGGTTTCAATTACCGTCCCCAGCACCTCCAAGTTATTTTTCCATTCGCGCCAACTCTTCCTCGATGACCTTCTCATCTAACTTCTTGAAGAGCGGCTGGGGCTTCTGCAAAGCGCGACTGGCGGGCAAGGTCTCGAAAGCCCACGCGCCCGCAGCGGCGGTGTCATCGTAGCGGAGGACGTTGTACGTCCGCCCCTCGTCCGTGACCTCTTGGATCACTTGCTCGCCGAAGATGGGTTCCTCGTAGCCGAGGGTGCGGTGCAATTTCTCGGCGGAGAAGGGGAGGTAGGGCGCGAAGAGCAGCTTCAGCCCGTTGATGGCTTGCAGCGCGACGTAGAGCGTCGTGGCCGCCGCCTCGCGATCCTCCTTGATCTGCTTCCACGGCGCTTTGATCTCCAAATAGCGGTTGGCCTCGCGGGCCAGATCGAGCGCCTGATTTAGTCCGGCGCGGAAGTGACGCGCGGCGATCTGCTCGCCCACGGCGTCGAAGCCGGCCTCGATCTTGCGCAGCAGTTCGCGATCCACGTCGTCCAACTCGCCCGGCGTGGGCACCGCCTCGAAGTTTTTGTAGGTGAAGGAGAGCACGCGATGGGAGAGATTGCCCCAGACGCCGACCAGTTCGCTGTTGTTGCGCTGCACGAAATCATCCCAGTAGAAGTCGCTGTCGCTGGTCTCCGGCATCACGACGGTGATGTAATAGCGAATCGCGTCGGCATCGTAGCGCGCGAGCAGGTCGAGAATGGAGATCATATTGCCCCGGCTCTTGGAAAATTGTGTCCCGGCCAGGTTCATAAACTCGTTGGCGGGCACATCGTAGGGCAGATTGAGCGCCTTGTTGGGATCATCCTCATAGAGGCGCTCCACGCCGATCAACTCCGCCGGCCAGATCACTGTGTGGAAAACGATGTTGTCCTTGCCGATGAAGTAGAGCGTCAGCGCCTCGGGATCATACCACCAGGCTTTCCACGCTTCGGGATCGCCCGTCAGTTTGGCCCACTCGATGCTGGCGGAAAGATAGCCCATCACCGCCTCGAACCAGACGTAGAGGCGCTTGCTCTCGTACGCATCCAGCGGCACCGGGATGCCCCACGTAATATCGCGGGTGATCGGGCGGCCGCGCAGGCCATCTTTGACGTAGTTCAGCGAGAATTTGATGACGTTGGTGCGCCAATCCTCCTTGTCATCCTCCAAATAGGCCAGCACCTCCGGCTCCAGCTTCGCCAGATCCAAGAAGAAGTGCTCGGTCTCGCGCAGGACGGGCGTCGAGCCATCGACCTTGCTGCGCGGATCGCCCAACTCGAGCGCGTCCAGCAACTTGCCGCACTCGTCGCATTGATCGCCGCGCGCCTCCTCGTAGCCGCAGTAGGGGCACGTCCCCTCGATGTAACGATCGGGCAGGAAGCGCTCGGAGGCCTCGGAGTAGAATTGTTTCTGCGTCTCGGTGTAGAGATAGCCCTGCTCCCGCAATTGCGAGAACATATCCTGCGCCACCTGGTGATGGTTCGGCGTGTCGGTGTGGGTGAAAAGGCTGTAGGAGATGCCGATCTTCTGCTGGGCCTCTAAAAAGCGCTCGTGATAGCGCCCGTAGACCTCTTCCGGCGAAATGTCCTCTTGTTCCGCTTGCAGCGTGACGGGCGTTCCGTGCGTATCGGAGCCGGAGACCATCAGCACGTCGTTCCCGGCCAGGCGATGATAGCGCCCGTAAATATCGGCGGGCAGATAGGCGCCGGCCAGGTGCCCGATATGTAGATCGCCGTTAGCATACGGCCAGGCAATGGATACCAAAACTTTTTTAGTCATGATGCTACCTCCTTCTTGAAAATAGGTTAAAAATTGCGAGTTGAAATGGCCCGCCTACGAATGAATTCGAGGCTGATACACAAAACCCGTTGAAAACGGGTTGAAAAGCCATTCGAAAAAGCAAGCCCAGTGCGTTTTAACGCACTTTGGATATCAGCCGATGGTTTCAACCATCGGCGCGGCGCAGCGGCTTACACCTTGACATTCAGTATGATTTCACGGGCGATGGTCAGTATAACTGAAGATGACAAAGTTCCAAATGCAACACTCCCCCCAATAACAAACCCCGCCAGCGAGGCTGGCGGGGTAATGACCGTGTCCGGTTCGTAGCTTATCCGGCAAGCTACGGGCCGAGTCGCCTAAGGGGCCTCGCCTCCCTGGCGCCACGGCAAGCCACGCATCATCATGACACAAATCCGGTACAACGTTTTCATTTAAGATAATCTCTCAAATCTCGGCTTCGACTGGGATGACGCAGGCGTCGCAACGCCTGCCCTTCGATCTGACGAATCCGCTCGCGGGTCAACCCGAACTTCTTGCCGACCTCCTCGAGTGTGTAGCTGCGCCCGTTGTGCAGCCCAAAGCGCATGCGCAGGATACGCACCTCGCGCGGTGAGAGCGTCGCCATCACCTCTTCGATGCGGTCGCGCAGCATATCTTGATAGGCCGTATCGGGCGGCGTGGGCGTCTGCTCATCCTCGATGAAGTTGCTCAATTCGCTGTCCTCTTCCTCACCAACAGGGCGCTCCAAGCTCAACGGCTGCCAAGAGACGCGCATCATCCATTGGACCTTGCGCGGCTCCAAGCCCATCTCATCCGCCAATTCCTCCGGCGTCGGACGCACGCCCTTCTCCTGCTCCATCTGCTGCGCCCGGCGGTAGAGCCGGCGAATGCGGTCGCTCATGTGGACGGGCACGCGAATCGTCCGCCCCTGATCCGCAATTGAGCGTGTGATCGTCTGGCGAATCCACCACGTGGCGTAGGTGCTGAATCGATAGCCCCGCTGATACTCGAACTTCTCGACGGCCTTCATCAGGCCCAAATTTCCCTCCTGGATCAGATCCAGGAACGGCACGCCACGATTCACGTACTTTTTGGCGATGCTCACGACCAAGCGGGTATTGGCGCGGATCAAATGATCGCGTGCGCCGATCCCCTCACGGATAATTTCTTCAAGACAAGCACGTTCTTCGGGATTATGCCCATTGCTCTGTAAAAGTCGCCGCGCCTCACGCCCCTGCTCGATCTTGCGAGCTAACGTGACCTCTTCCTCGTTGCTCAGCAACGGCACGCGGGCCATCTCGCGCAAATAGAGCGCGACCGTATCATCAACCCCAACGCGATCCAGCCCGTACATATCCTCGTCCCAAATTTCGTCGTCCAGTTCGTCCTCTAATAAGGAGCTATCATCATTCGAGTCCATGTCTGGTCCCTCCATGGTTTCGATATCCACCCCGGCTCGTCGTAACTCTACCAGAACAGCCTCTAACGAATCATTGTGCTCCAACGATTCCAACGCTTCGAGCACATTGTCAATTGAGAGGTATCCTTGCGCTTCAGCCTTTTCCAAAAGATCCTTAACGATGTCCATAAACCTCCTTTGAGGTTAACACCAACATCATTCACAAATCCACGACCCGAAAAAGATTTGCGCTTCCGCCGAAGTGATTTTGCATATTCGACGAGGGTGGGGGTAAGGGACGCTTACGAGGACCGACTGAGTTCGTTATTGTTCCTCCTCGGGCAACAACTCACGCAATGCTTCCCAACGGGGATCAATCTCCTCTTCCTCACTGCACGTGCATTCCCCTAGATTGATGTTTTTACCACATCGAGGACAAATGCCCTTACAATCAGGGGAACAGATGGGACTTACCGGCAAATTAACCCAGGCATACTCACGAATCAAGGGGGATAAATCCGCCCAACCATCTCCGGTCACGCGAACGGGACGTTCGGGAGTTCGATCAGCACCGGGGAAATTAATGATATCCTCAAGTTTAAGGGTGACAGGTTGATCAACAGGGGTGAGGCAGCGTGTACATTTAACCCTAATCGCTGTGTGAAGTGCACCTTCGGCCAAAATGCCATCTGCAACGCGCGTGAAGCTTAACTCGCCTTTGAGGAATTTAAATTCGAGGTCGTCCAGCGAAAACTCATCCAAGTCAATGACGACCACCTCGCGCTCGCCTGGCCTGGCATGAACCAATGTCGAAAGATCAACTTTAATCATAAATACGGAACCTCCGCTGTCCCGCCAACAGTAAAATTATAGCATGGCTAAGTATTTACGTCAAGCATTTCCTAACCTTTTGTTTGGTTTAATGTTTGGATTGTGTTATATGGGGATTGTTTCACTTTCAAGGGAGTGAAATCCATAATGGATTACAAACCTCTTGTGTGATAGTTGCTGCCTTTTTAGGGAATCGTGAAACAATCCCTTAGAGATAAGACGAAGCTTATGACGACAGATTTGCCCGGCGACTTCAAGGCCTGCGGTCCCCAAAAACCTTTACAACCGGCGCGTTGGGCCTTACAATGAGGAGTGAGAGCACGATGCATGTCATCCATTCTCTTCGTGATCCCCATAAATGATTCGATTGGAGGTTCCCCCAATGTTAAAGGAACTGGTTCGCAACACTCGTAGCTATCGACGCTTTGTGGAAGCGCACACCGTCTCCCGTGAGACGCTGCGCGAGCTGGTGGCGTTGGCGCGTCTCTCCGCCTCTGGCGCCAATCGCCAGCCACTCAAGTTCCTCCTCGCCGCCGAGGAGCCGACCAACGCCGAGATCTTCGCCACGCTGGGCTGGGCGGGCTATCTCGTCGATTGGGACGGCCCGCAACCCGGGGAGCGCCCCGCCGCTTACATTATCATTCTTGGCGATACGGAGATCAGCGCCAACTTTGGCGTAGATCACGGCATCGCGGCGCAGAGCATCATGCTGGGCGCCACCGAGCGCGGGCTAGGCGGCTGCATCCTCGCTTCTATTCAACGGGATGCACTCCGCGCCGCCCTGAAGATCCCCGACCGCTACGAGATTCTGTTGGTGCTCGCGCTCGGCAAGCCCGCCGAGGAGGTCATCATCGAGCCGGTCGGCGCCGACGGCGACATCAAATATTGGCGGGATGAGGCCGGCGTCCATCACGTGCCCAAGCGCGCGCTGGACGAGTTGATTCTCGATCTACCTTGACCCTCCCGCAATTTCCCAACTCGCCCATTTGATGTTTTGTTGCTTTGCTGCTTTGATGTTTTGTTTACGGGAGACCCTATGATCCAGAAAGCAGATCCGGCCATCATCGTGATTTTCGGCGCGTCCGGCGATTTGACGCAGCGCAAGTTGGCGCCCGCGCTGCACAGCCTGGCGTGCGAGGAACTACTGCATCCCCAGACGCGCATCGTCGGCGTGGCGCGCTCCGAGTTCACCGACGAGAGCTTCCGCCAGCACCTCTACGCGGGCGTCGACGACCACGCCCGACTGGGGCCAACCGCATGTTCGCTCTGGCAGAAGTTCGCCGAGCGCTACACCTATCTCTCCGGCGGCTACGACGATCCCGACACCCACCGGCGCCTCAAGGAGCACTTGGCGGATCTGGAGGCCGAGCACGACATCGGCGGCAATTATCTCTTCTACCTCGCCACGCCGCCCTTCCTCTACGCGCCCATCGCGGCGGCGTTGGGCGCGGCGGGGTTAAACAACGGCGACGGGGGCTGGCGACGCTTGATCATCGAGAAACCCTTCGGCCATGATCTGGAGAGCGCCCGGCAACTCAA
>JAAAOZ010000338.1 GCA_009908585.1 Chloroflexota bacterium | reverse complement strand
CCGGCGAACTCTCCACGCCCTTTGCCGTCACCGACACGCTAGATGCCAACACCACCTTCAGCACCGTCTTAGGCGCGCCGATGGGCGATTATGGCCACGCCGGTGGCGTCTTCACCTGGACGGGCACGATCAACGGCGAGAGCGAAGCGCAGTTGGCCTTCCAGGCGCAGATCACGGAGACGGCAACCGGCACCGTGACCAACACAGCCCACATCGGCGGCGCCGGTATCGTCTACACCCGCGCAGCGACCACCACCATTCTAGGCGCGCCGCTGCTGACCGCGACCAAATCCGTGCAGCCGGTCGGGCCGATCCTCGCGGGCGACTACCTCACCTACACCATCGTGATGCAGAACCTGGGCGATCTCCCCGCGGACGTCGATCTCACCGATGCCATCCCCACCGAGGCGGTATACGAGGCCGGCAGCGCGGAGATCACGCCCGCCGGGTACGCGCCGCCGCTCTACGTTGATCCCGATCTCACCTGGGGCGATGAGATCCCCGCTCACACCACCGTCACCCTGACCTTCCAGGTGCAGGTGCAGCCGGATACCATCTCCAACACCGTCGTCGCCAACGAGGCGACGCTCCAGGAGCTGAGCGAGCCGGGCGCGCCCTTCACCGTCGCGGCGACGAACACCGTCGTCGCGCCCGCGCTGCACGCCGAGAAGATGGCCGCGCCGATGGGCGACGTCGTGGTCGGCGAGCGACTGACCTACACCGTCGTGATGCGCAGCGACGGCGCCGCGCCGGCCCACGTCGAACTCAGCGATCCCATCCCCACGCACACGACCTACGTGACAAACAGCGCCGCCGTGCCGGGCTACGCGACGCCGTCCTACAATGCAGGCACAGAGACCCTCACCTGGGCGGATAGCCTCGCAGTGGGCGAGGTCGCCACGCTGACCTACCAGGTCGATGTGATGCCGGGCGCGCCGGCGGGCGAGGTGATCACCAACGCCGCCACGCTCCAGGAGATGAGCTATCCCGGCGATCCCTTGATCTTCACGGAGATCGCGACCAACACCCTGAGCGCGCCTACGCTCCAGGCGACCAAGACCTCAGCGCCGACCGGCTACGTCGGCTTCGGCGAGCAGATCACCTACACCATCGCGCTGCGCAATCCGGGAGCGGGCATCGCCAGCGTCGAACTCAGCGACCCCATTCCCACGCACACGACCTACGTATCCGACAGTGTCGCGATAGTTCCGATTGGACACATGCCCCCCACCTACGCTGCGGAAGAGATTACGTGGCAGGGCGAAATCGGGCCGCGCGCGGCAGTGACGTTGACCTTCGCCGTAACAGTCAATCAGGATCAGGACGCCCCCGCGATGATCACCAACACCGCGCAGATCCGCGAACTGAGCGGCGCGACGCTATCCGACGTGACGGCCACCAACCACATCGGCGTCTCGGCCTTAGAGGCGGAGAAGCTGGCCACGCCCGCCGGCGACGTCCTGCCGGGCACGCGCTTGACCTACACCATCCCGATGCGCAACGTCGGCAGCGCCCCAGCGACCATCGACCTCCACGATGCCATCCCCACGCACACCACCTACGTGCCCAACAGCCTCGCGCTTGCTCCCGCCGGCTACGCACCGCCCACCTACACCACTGGCGCCATCACGTGGCAGGGCACGCTCAGCGCCGCGCACGCCGTGACGCTCACCTTCGCCGTGGACGTCGTGTCGGGCACACCCGGCGGCACCGTAATTCGCAACATCGCCGACGTGACGACAACCTCCGAAGAGCACCATCCTGTCGTGACGAACACCGTCCTCGCACCAACGCTAACCGCGCAGAAACGCGGTACGCCCGCCGATACCATCGCGCCCGGCGCGCCGATCACCTACACACTTACACTCACCAACGTCGGCGCAGGCATCGCGAACGTCCTCGTCACCGATACGATCCCGCTGCACACGACCTACAATGGCTTCGGCGATGGCGTCTACCACGAGAACACCCGCCAGATGACGTGGCAGCAGGAGATCGCGCCTTATAGCAACGTCACGCTGCACGTCGGCGTCACCGTCACCGAGACCGTCGCGCAGGGGACGGTCATCACCAACACCGCCCAGATCGAACAATTGAGTCGCCCCTCGGCCATTCTTGAGGTTCACGCGACGCACACCGTCCAGACCCCCGGACACGAGATCTACTTACCCTTGATTATGCGGCAGTAGTATTCGCACCCAAGCACAGATGCGCCAGAGGGCTTTCGCCCGCATCGAGCGGGGTACGAAGGCGCTCTGGCGCTGACATTGAAGACAAGCCAATCGTATCAAGCTGACCTTCCGGGAATTCGCCGCTTGGCCCGCCTGCAAATGAATTCGAGGCTGATACACAAAACCCGTTAGAAACGGGTTGAAAAACTGCTTAAAAAAGCGTAACCGTTTAGTCTTGTGAGGTGCAACGCACTTTTGGGCTTATCGCCAGGCATATACTGTATGAGGTTGCCTTTCCTTCAGTTCAAGTGCGTTGCTCCTTGGTCTGCTCATAGAACTAAGGTAGTTCCAGAAATTAAAACCTCCCAAACCTGATGTTTTTCCCTCTGAAAACTCCCCGTTTTTGGGAGACTTATTTTCTTGGAACGGCCTAAACAGATACAAAAAGCAACCTCAGTGCGTTTTAACGCACTTTGGATATCAGCCGAGGGTTTCAACCATCGGCGCGGCGCAGTGGCGAATACGCTGTGACAATAACCAGCTTCCCGGTAGGTATCGAAAAGAAAGGAGGCCCCCATGAAAAACTTCGCCGTGCTACAGCTCTCCGGCTGTGCGGGCTGCGAGGTGTCCCTGCTCAACGCCGATGCTTGGGTGGATCAATATAATCTGGCGTATATGCCGCTGGTCACTTCCGTCCACGATGTGCCGGAGGTGGATCTGCTGCTGGTCAGCGGCGGCGTCCGCACCGATGAGGATCTCTACAAGTTGCGCCACGCCGTCCAGCGTGCGGGGGAGGTCGTCGCCGTTGGAACGTGCGCCATCTCCGGCGGCGTCGCCAACTTAGGCGACCGCGACGAGGTGCGTGAGCTGTTCATCGCCCAAGCCCGACGCCGTCACGTCCCGCACCTGCTGCCCAAATCCCATCCCATCGATGCTTTCGTGGAGGTGGATCGTTATCTGCCCGGCTGTCCGCCGATGTCCCATCTCTTTATGATGGTCCTCACCGGGGAGACGGAGAAGACGTTGGCGCGCACCGTCTGCCAGGATTGCGGGCGGAAGAAGTTGCGTGATGTGCGCCCCGAACATCTGGTCGGATTCCAGACCGGAAAAGTCGATCCCGACATCTGCCTGATCAACCAGGGCTATCTCTGCATCGGCTCCTCGACGCGCGGCGGATGCGGGGCGCCATGCACGCGCGCGGGCCATCCCTGCGTGGGCTGTCGCGGCCCGTCGGATGCCTTTATCGAGAAGGAATCGGCGGTGTGGATGAAAAGCATCGCCCGCGTCTTCAAGGGCATGACCGACATCCCGGAGGAGGAAATCCAAACCGGGCTGCGATCCCCCCAGTTGGCGCTCTTCCTCTTTCAGTTTTCCGATTACGCCGACGACAAGGCAACTATTCGACCCAAAGAGAAGGTGCTGTGATATGACACGCTTACTTTTCCCCCTAAGTCGCATCGAAGGACACGCCCAGGTCGCCATCGAGGTGCAGGAGGGCGAGGTGCTCTCCGCTCAATTCCAAGCCACCGAGCTGCGCGGCTTCGAATATCTGGTGCAGGACGCGCCCGCCGATCAGATGCCCGTGGTCACCCCCCGCATCTGTGGCGTCTGCTCCACGGCCCATCACGTCGCGGCGGTGAAAGCGCTGGAGGACGCTTACGAGATCACGCCGCCGCCGCTGGCGCTCAAGATCCGCGAGTTGCTGATGTTGGGGCAACTGCTCCAGAATCAGGCCACCTCGCTCTTCATCTTCACCATGCCGGATCGATTGGGCGTCTCCAGCATCTTCCAATTGGCCAGCGACGCAGTCACCACCGACAAGAGCGAGCGACAGCTCACCGAGGTCGCGACGCGCGCGTTGCAGGTCCGCCAGGCGGGGACGCATCTCATCTCGACCGCCGGCGGGCAGTTCATCCATCCCGTCAAGGCCGTGGTCGGCGGCGTGACGGGCGGCATCCCGGCCCAGCAAGCGGCTGAGATGCGGGCGGAGTTGGAGGCCGCGTTGCCCATCGCCTGCGAGCTTTTCGACTACTACTGGGAGATCTCCATCGCAATGGGGGAGCGCCTGGGCACCTGGGGCGACGACGCGCCGGCATGCTATCTCTCCGCCATCGCCGGACGCCAACCCAACTTCTACGGGAATCAGATGTACGTCCTCAGCAGCAGCGGCGACGCCTGCTCGATGTTCCCGGCGCGCGATTTCCGCAAGTATCTGACCTACGAGGCCACCGAGTACAGCTACGCGGGGCACACCAGCTTCCAGGGCGAGGTCATCCGCGCCAACAGCCTGGCGCGCATCAACGTCCTGCACGATATGGGCACACCCGCTGCCAATCGCTACCTCAAACGCTTCACCGAGGCCTTCGGGCAGCCGGCCCACGCCATCTTGCTCTTCGATTTGGCGCGCGGCATCGAGCTGGTCTACGCCATCGAGCGCGCCATCGAGATCCTCTCGGAGCCGTTGGATGAGGGCGATCCCGCCGTGCCCCACACGCCGCAGGATGGCGAGGGCTTCGGCCTGGTCGAGGCGCCGCGCGGCCCGCTCATCCATCACTACACCATCGAGGATGGGAAAATCGCCCACGCCGAATTCATCATCCCCACGGTACACAACATGCTGGCCATCGAGCGCGCCCTGCGCGTCGCAGCCGAGCGCTACATCGACGCAGAGCGGGTCAATATGGAGTTGGAGCGTGCGGTGGGCCGCGTCGTCCGCGCCTTCGATCCGTGCATCGCCTGCGCCACGCACTGAGGAACCCAAAGGAGTGCAAATGAAACGGGATAACATTTTGAATACTCTGGCGCGATTCCGCGATCTCAAACAGGAAGAGTTTAACATCATCCGCATTGGGGTGTTCGGATCCACAGCCAGAGATGAGATCACCGAGACCAGCGACGTGGATGTCGTGGTCGAACTTGAACGGCCCGATCTTTTGATGCTCGTCGGCCTCAAGCAAGAACTCGAAAAGACATTAGATCGGCCAGTCGATGTCGTGCGCTATCGCGAGAGGATGAACGCCTACCTCAAACGACAGATCGAACAGGACGCGATCTATGTCTGATTACGATGTCGAACTGGTGAAAGAGATACTCCGCCAAATCTTATGGTCCACACGGACCATTATGAGGCGATTTGCTCCCATAACATCCTATGAAGATTTCCTGATCTCGGATGCCGGATTGGATAAGTTGGATAGTATCTGTATGCAATTGATTGCAATTGGTGAAAGCGTCAAGCATCTAGACGACATAACTGCTGGCAAATTACTGCCACATTATCCACACATTGAATGGAAGCGCGTGATGGGCATGCGGGATATACTCAGCCATCACTACTTCGACATTGACGCCGAAATCGTCTACGCTACCTGCGATAAGCAAGTTGAAGAACTTTCCCAGACAGTACAACAAATGATCATAGACTTAGAGGAGAGTGATCACCGCAGGCGATAGGCGTCCAACATCGAGCGCGGCGGGAAGGTGATCGCCTTGGGCTTGCAGACGTTGGCGCACGAGCTGCATCCTACCACGCAGTGGAACGGCTCCGCCACCCGTACCTTGCCCGCTTCGTCGCCGTCTCCAGCTTCGATAGGCGCCAGCGCGTGATGCGAGCACAGTCGCAGGCAGACGCCACAGCCATCGCACAAATCCAGATCCACCGTCGGGAACCAGGGGATGCTCTCGCGCGGATAGCCCCGCCACGTCCCGTAATCCACCGGCCCATCGGCCTCGCCTTTGGCGCGCCGCGCGACGTAGGTCGTGTACTCGGCTAAAAGCGCCTGCGCGAAGACCTCGCGCGCGCCGGGCGGGATGTAGTTATGCTCTGCCGCCCGCCCGACGATCTCAGCGCCAAGTTCCGCCTCACCGGGGCGACGGCCCGCCTCGTAGAGCTGCGCGAAGATCTCATCCAAGCCCTGCACGCCTGTGGGAGATCCGTCAATCACAATTTGTCGATAGCTCAATGCCATTTTTCTCGTTCCTCCACCGAAATGTCGCTTCCAGACAACGATAATTGGTGGTGTTGAATTTTGACTGATGATCCGATGAAGTTCAACACCACCCAAGTTCGCGGCGGGGCCAAAATTCCTCACAAGGCCCAAAAAGGAAATTGGTGTAACAAAGCCTCACCTCCTCCCTGATCTGTCATAGACAGATCCCCCCTCCTCCTCTCCATT
>JAAAOZ010000126.1 GCA_009908585.1 Chloroflexota bacterium | reverse complement strand
ATCTTCGGCCCGCGCCCGCGCCTTCGATACTCGTACAGCTTGCCCGGTAAGGCGCTGTAGGGCGCATCGACAAAAGGCGCTAACAGCGTGCGATTGAGGCCCCATAATCCACCAGCCAACAGGCCGCCACCGACAATCAAAAAGAGAATGGCGCGTACCAGCCGGGGGAGAAATTGCAACGTTAGGTAGTAAAAATATCGCGGCAGTGGATAGAGCGCGCGTAGCGCAAACGCTCCCCCGAAGCTCAGCAGCCCTACGCCAACAGCGATTAAAAGTAGCCATCGCTTGACACCCAAACCTGGCCTCAGCCACGTTAAATGGGTGCGCCAGCGCTTACCTTCGGCTTGTTTGTCCCTCCCATCCATCTTAAAAATTATACTCCGATTGCCAAGGCTGTCAAAAAGCGTTCGCGCAAGATCACCATCGAAAGAAACGCAATAGCGCAATTTAGAAATTCAACCTTGACAACCCACCAAGTTTTCGCTAAAATAGGCAGTGTTGGACGTCACACATCATAGTGTCGAAAGTCAAAAGTCCAAACACCGCACGTCCGAACATCACTTGAAATCGAAAGTTGACGTAAGGAAAGAGAAACTGATGTTGACAAGAGCGCGTTATCAAGCCTGGCTCAATAATCACAATAATAATCAGCAACTCCATCAGTGTGGAGGGGCCAGGTAGCGCTGCCTACGTTCAAGTGAGGTAAAGCCAGCTTCCGGTTCCGGGAGCTGGCTTTTTTGTTTTGTCACATGCGGACGAGCACGTCCAGGACAAAGAAGGAGGTGATGAACCCTCAAATCATTTTGTTAGGGTTGGAGAGGCTTGGGAAACCCATCCGCCCCAGTTCTTGACACCCAAAATATTATTCATATACTACCCCATGCCAGGGGAAGGAGAAGAGAGACATGTCCAACAAACTGATCGCACGAGCTAAAGAAGATAACATCCAATTTATCAGCCTCCAATTTACCGACATCGCGGGGACAATCAAAAGTGTCACGCTCCCCACCAGTCAGCTCAAAGAGGTGCTGAAGGAGGGGGTCTGGTTTGATGGCTCCTCCATTGAAGGATTCGCTCGCATCCAAGAGAGCGACATGGTGCTGGTGCCCGATCCGACGACCTACCGCGTCCTGCCGTGGAGCGCGACCGAACGCCGACGCGCCCGCATCATCTGCGATGTGCACAACCCCGACGGCACGCCGTCGCAGAACTCCCCGCGAACGGTGCTCAAGAATGTGATGGATGAGGCCAAGGCGCTGGGCTACACCTACAACGTGGGGCCGGAGCTGGAGTACTTCCTCTTCAAGCGCAATGGCGACGTGCCCCTCAAGCCTGTCCCGCACGATGTGGGCGGCTACTTCGATTTCTCGCCGCGCGATGAGGCGCAGCAGGTCCGCAGCGAGATCGTCCTGGCGGCGGAAGCCCTGGGCATCGACGTGGAAATGACGCACCACGAGGTCGCCACCGGCCAGCACGAGATCGATTTCCGCTACGCGGACGCGCTCACCGCTGCCGACAACACCGTGACGCTCAAGTACACCATCCGCGCCATCGCGGCCGCGCACGGGCTGCACGCCAGCTTTATGCCCAAGCCGATCTTCGGCATCAACGGCTCCGGGATGCACGTGCACCAGAGTTTCGCCGATAAGGATGGGCGCAACAGCTTCTACGATCCTGATGACAACTATCATCTCTCCGAGATCGCCCACCAGTTTATCGCGGGGCAGATGGCCCACGCGCGCGCGATGGCCGCCGTGACCTCGCCCACCGTCAACAGCTACAAGCGCCTCACGCCCGGCTACGAGGCGCCGGTCTACATCTGCTGGGCGCATCGCAACCGTTCCGCGCTGATCCGCGTGCCGGCGACGCGCGCGGGCAAAGAGGCCGCCACCCGCATCGAGCTGCGCTGCCCCGATCCCAGCACCAACGCCTACTTGGCCTTCACCGCCACCTTGGCCGCCGGCCTCGACGGGATCAAGCGCAAGCTGACGCCCGCCGATCCGGTCAACGAGGACATCTATCATCTGACGCCGGCGCAACTGCACGAGCGCGAGATCGGCACCCTGCCCGGCACCTTGGGCGAGGCGCTGGAGGAGCTATCGGCGGATCAGATCATCCTCGATGCGCTGGGCGAGCCGATTACTGAGGCATTCTTCCGCGCCAAGCACGCGGAGTGGGAGGCCTATCGCATCCAGGTCACGGCCTGGGAAATCGAGCGCTACTTAGACACAGCATAACCGTTCAGTCTAGTGAGGTGCAACGCACTTTGGAGCTTACCGCCGGATATATATTGCCTGAAGCGTTGCTTCTTATTGCATTTTAAGTGCGTTGCACCTTGGGTTACCAAATCAAATGATGAAACTATTTCGCTACACCGCCGCCGGTGGCGTCGTGACCAATCACGATTACTCGGAGACGCTGCTCCTGATCCGACCGGAGCGCGATGAGGTGCGGCTGCCCAAGGGCAAAATCGAAGCGGGCGAGAGCTTGGAGGAGAGCGCCTATCGCGAAGTCCAAGAGGAGACCGGGTATGGCGATTTGGAGATCATCGAGAGTTTAGGCGAGCAACTGATTGCTTTTCTGCTGGATGGTCAGGCCGTCCAACGAACAGAGTATTATTTTCTGATGCGCGCGCTGAGCGACCGGCGGATCGAGCGCCCGCCCAAGGACGCCGCCCAATTTTTCACCATCTGGGTGCCGTGGGAAACGTCGCTGGAGTATCTCACCTTCGAAGCCGAAAAGGATTGGGTGGATCGCGCGCTGCGCGCATTGAATCAAAAGGGATTGATCACAATATGAATGATGCCGCTTCTTATATCGAACCCGACCGCGAGGAGATCTTGGAGATTCATCGCCGTCTGGTTGACGCCTACGGCGAACCTCAACCGCCCTCACATCGAGATCCGCTGGCCGAATTGGTCAACACGATCCTCAGCCAGAACACCAACGACAACAACCGCGATTTGGCCTACGATCAGCTTCGCGAGCGCTTCCCCACCTGGGCCGAGGTGCGCGACGCGCCCACCGAAGAGGTCGTCGAGGCGATCCGACCGGCCGGGTTGGCGCCGACCAAAGGCCCACGCATCCAAGGGGCGCTGGAGAGAATCACCGAATCGCAGGGGAAGCTCTCGCTGGAATTTCTGCGTGATCTGCCCCTGGAGGAGGCTCGCGACTGGCTGGAGGAGATCAAGGGCGTGGGGCCAAAGACCGCCGCGATTGTGCTGCTCTTCGCGCTGCGTCGCCCGGCCTTCCCCGTCGACACGCACGTCCACCGCGTCACCCGGCGACTCGGCCTGATCCCAGAGCCAACCTCGCGGGCGAAGGCGCACACGCTGCTGGAGGCACTCGTTCCCCAGGATCTCTACTATCCCTTCCACATCAACATCATCACGCACGGGCGCCAAATCTGCCACGCCCGCACACCTGAATGCGAGGCCTGCATGCTCCAGGATCTCTGCGATTACTATCGCGCTCAAAGAAAGACCAAGGAGGCGAAGGATGGCCCGTAAAACGCGCCGACGCTTTCCGCTCCTGCCCTACCACGCGCTCAGCCGACGCTGGCTATGGCCGGCGCTGTTGATGATCCCGGCGGGCGTCGCGCTCTGGTGGGTGATCCCCAGCAACCCATCATTGAATGTCCAATATGCCCCCCTGGCCTTCCTCATCTCCATCGTGGGCGCCCTCATCGCGATCTACACCCTGTTAACCCGTCAAGCGCACGTGCGCGTAGGCAAGGGATACTTCACCGTGCGCACGCCGCTTTATCCCGTGGTCTTCTCCTTCGCGCGCGTCACCCTCTACAACCCCTCGCAGTTCAACGAGATTCACCCGCCCATGGAGGAAAAGCCCGCACGACGCCGACTCTATCGCAAGCTCTGGGGCAAGACGGTCATCGTGGTGGATTTAAAAAGTTACCCGTTGCCCAAATGGTGGCTGAAGCTCTGGTTTCATCCCTATCTGTTTCATCCTCGCAAGCAAGCATTGGTTCTCCCCGTCGATGACTGGATGGCGCTTTCGCGAAGCCTCCAAACGCACATCACCGCCTGGCGCCAACGGCGTCGCTAATCCGCCAAGTCAGTCATAAGTTAGATGTACAGAACCCAAAAAAAACAAACTGCCCTGCATAACTCGATCTAAAAAAGTTATCCACAATCTGTGTCCACAATCCACACCCCAGATATAGGGGGGTATAATGACTCAAACCCCTACGCATAGGTTATACAAAAAATGTTTTCCACAGGGGGATCTTGCAAAATAAGAGCTTAGACATTTTTAAAGTTAACCCCCTATTTTCGCATTGCCACCTCTCCTCTTTTTTGGTAAAATGTAAACGTCCTGAGGATAGCACAACACGAGGCTTCCTAAGGTCAGATGGTTCCAGAAGAATCCATTTTTGGACAATGCCCACGCTGGAACTTTCCTAGGCACAACCACACAAGTAACATCACTTTATTTTTCTGAAGCTCATTGTATTCATTTGGGTATTTTTATGCCCCACGTCAGCAAGGACAAATTATATGAGTAACGATAATCCGCAAAAGTTATGGCAAGCCGCATTAGGTGAGCTTGAGCTACAAATGACCCGCGCGACATTCGATACTTGGTTACGGGATACGCACTGCATCGGCATCGAGGAGGGCGACACCCTCATCGTCGGCGTGAAGAACGGCTACGCCGTCGAGTGGCTGGAAAATCGACTGTACACGATGATTCAGCGCACACTGCATCACATCACGGGGAAAGAGATGCAGGCGCGATTCGTCGTCTGGGAAGCGCCCAAACAGGCGGAACGCCCGCCGGCCCTGCTCCACACCGAGGAGCACGAGATCAACACCGCGCCGGTGCGAGATCCCGGCCTGAATCCAGAGTACACATTCGAGAACTTCGTCGTCGGGCCGAGCAACCGCCTGGCGCAGGCCGCCTCCGAGGCCGTCGCCGAAGCGCCCGCCAAGGCCTACAACCCCCTCTTCATCCACGGGGGCGTAGGACTGGGAAAAACCCACCTCCTCCACGCGATTGGCCACATGGGCTTTCACCGGGGGATGCAGGTCCTGTACATCTCCTCGGAGACCTTCACCAACGACTTGATCGAGGCGATCCGCACCCACACGACCGACCAGTTCCGCGAGAAATATCGCACCGCCGATGTGCTGCTGGTCGATGACATTCAATTTATCGCCGGTAAGGAGAGCACGCAGGAGGAGTTCTTCCACACCTTCAACGCCCTGCGCGACACCCGCCGGCAGATCGTCCTGAGCAGCGACCGCCCGCCCAAGGCGATGGTGACGCTGGAGGAGCGCCTCCGCTCCCGATTCGAATGGGGCTTGATCGTGGACATCCAGCCGCCCGATTATGAGACGCGCATCGCGATCCTCCAATCGAAGGCGGAGAAGTTGGACGTGGACGTCCCCAACGACCTGCTCAGCTACATCGCCACCAACATCGAAAGTAACATCCGCGAACTGGAGGGCGCGCTGAATCGGATGTTGGCGATGGCGCGCTTGACGAATCAGCCGCTCACGCGCCAGGTGGCCGAAAGCGCACTCAATGACCTGTTGCCGAATCGGCCGGATGTCTCGGCGTGCAAAATCATCCAGACCGTCGCCTCCTACTACGGTCTCTCGGAGGACGATCTGCGTGGCGCGCGGCGCACCCGGCGGATCGCGCGGCCGCGCCAGGTGGCGATGTATCTCATCCGCGAGGAGACGGACGCCTCGTTCCCGCAGATCGGCGCCGAGTTGGGCGACCGCGATCACACGACGATTCTGTACGGCTACGAGCGCGTCCGCACCCGGATGGAGCAAAATGAGGATCTGCGCCGCGACGTGATGACGCTCAAGGGGCAGTTGTACGGCTGAGGGAATAATACCTCAGACACAACAGAGTACACGACAGATACAAGACCTGATCGGATTGGAAGATCGATCAGGTCTTTTCTGTTTTTTCGATTCGCCTGAGACCACCTTTCCTTTGAGTATCCTTTGAGTATAATGAAAGGTGTAACCTCAGTGCGCATTATGCAACATCATGCAATGGGAAAAGTGAGGCTTAAATGAACAAGAAACGGGAAGATCTAAAGCAGCGCATCGCCAAGCTGGAGCAGCTCCTAAACATCAGCCGGCGATTGAACTCCACACTTCAGATGCGCCCCCTCCTCCAGCAGATTGTCCAATCAGCGCGGGAGTTGACGGACGCGGACGAGGCCTCGATTTTGCTGATGCGCAGCGATCAGACGTTGCACTTCGCCGCCGCCTCCGGCCCGCAGGCCAGCGTCCTCATCGACTCGACCGAGGTGCCGCTGGACGGCAGCTTAGCGGGCTGGGTAGTGAAAAACCGCGAGCTGCTCATCGTCGAGGAC
>JAAAOZ010000082.1 GCA_009908585.1 Chloroflexota bacterium | reverse complement strand
GTGCGCGAGGTAATCAGCGGCCCGGCGAAGAAGCCTTGGGTCAGGATCAGCAGGATATAGAACGGTGTCATAATCAAGACCAAGGTACGGATGTAGCTGAATTTGACCCCCACGACCAGACACGAGATCGCCACCGAGAGGGCCAACAGGCCGCCCAGCAAGGGACTTTCCCAGACGAAGGCGATTAAAGTAACGACCAACATCAAAAAGAGCTTGGGACGAAAATCCAATCGCGTGAAGAAAGAGTCGCGATCTACCGTCTGAAATCCAATCGTACTCACGATTCACCTCCTGCCGGCGTCACGGGATGGCCGGTAGCGCACGCCGCGACCTCCTTCGGCGTGAGCAAGGGATACCTCTGCTGCCCAGTCGGGATACCATCCCGACCCACGTCGCCGCAGAGCATCTGCGCCAGTAAAACCGCCTGGGGCGGCGAAAGATAGGTCGCGCGCAACAAATCGATATCGTGATAGGCCTGGCGGATGGGCGCATCCAACAGAATCGTCCCCTTCCCCATCACCACCACGCGCTCGGCATACTCCGGCATCAGATAAAGGTGATGGGTGATCACGATGACCGTCTTGCCCCGCTCGTGCAGATTTTTGCTGATCTCTAAGATATATTTGGCGCCGCGATAATCCTGACCCGTCGTCGGCTCGTCAAAGATGATGATCTCCGGCTTCATCGCCAAGATGGCCGCGATGACGACGCGCGCGCGGTCGCCCTTGGGCAGCGAGAGTGGATGGCGGTCGCGCTCGGCTAACAGCCCCATCGCATCCAGGCTCTCAGTCACCCGCGCTTCGACCTCCTCCTCATCGTGGCCCAGATTTTTCAGCGCGAAGGCCACCTCATCCTCGACCGTCGCGTTGAAGATCTGGTTGTCGGGATTCTGCGCCACGTAACCGATCCGCCGCGCCAGCCCGCTGACGGACAACGTGCGGGTGTCGGCGCCGCTCACGCGCACCACGCCGCCCGTCGGCTCCAATAGCTTGAGGAAGTGCTTGACCAGCGTGCTCTTCCCCGCGCCGTTCTGGCCGATGATCAGCACGTACTCGCCCTCGCGGATATCCAACGAGACGCCCTGAAGCGCGTGGGTGCCATCGTCGTAGGTGTGATGCAAATCCTCCACGGCCAACAGCGGCGGCCCTTGGGGATCAGGGGGCGGCGGGAGTTGCGCGACCAATTCCGGCTCGATGGTGCACGCGGCCTGCATCTCCTGCAACAACTCCTTGCCGCGCGATAAGCGCACGGGCATCTCTGACACCTCGACGCCGAACTGTTGCATCTGATAGAAGGTCTCGGAGACCTGCGGCGGCCGCAGATAATGATCGTGCAGATAGTCGATCCGGCTATAGATCTCGTCCGGCGCGCCCGATGCCACCAACTCACCGTGCGAAAGCATGATCACACGGTCCGCGTACTCCGCCATCTCCTCAGCGGAATGGCTCGCCATCAGGATGGTGACGCCCAACTCGCGGTTCAACTCGCGCACCGTGGCGAAGACCTCCTCCGAGCCGACGGGGTCAAGCTGCGAGGTCGGCTCATCCAAGATCAGCACATCGGGCTGGAGGGCCAACGCCGCCGCGATGGCCAAGCGCTGCTTCTGGCCGCCGGATAGCTCGTGCGGGTGCTTATCGCGCGTGCCCTCCAATCGCACCGCCTCCAGCACACCGGGGATGCGACGCAGGATCTCGTCGCGGGGCACCTTGAGATTCTCCAACGCGAAGGCGATCTCATTCTCCACCGACGTGGCCGTCAACTGCGTCTCCGGGTCCTCGAAGACCGCGCCCACGTGCTGGGCCATCGTGCTGATGGGATGCTCCAGCGTATCCAAGCCGGCGAGCGTCACATGTCCAAAGAATCGCCCGCCGTAGAATTGCGGCACAATGCCGTTGAGCGTCAGACAGAGCGTCGTCTTGCCCGCGCCGGTCGGCCCGATCAAGCCCAAAAACTCGCCCTTGTAGATCTCCATGGAGATTTCATTGAGCACCAGGCCCTTAGACCGGGGATACATATACGAAACCTGATTCAAAACGGCGATTTTTTCATTCATCACTATGACTCCAAATGACTCCAAGTTTTTGAAGCTGGTTGCTGAACGCTGAAGAGCCACGCTGATAAATCCGGCCCAGCAACCAGCTTATGTACGCCGTATGTGATGCTACTGAGAATAAGATCGGAATGGTATGCCGACCCATATTAAATTTAGTAGATGGCTTCCTTGGGCTTGACGATGCCGATGGCGCGCAGGCCGGCGATCACGCCGGCGCCGATGACGGTGCCGATCAAGCAGCGGAAGAGGTTCTCCATCGGGATGACGGGGATCAACATAACCCACACATCCTCCGGCCAGTTGAACATGAAGTAGGTGATAGTGGTCTGGATCAAGTGCGACATACCGAAGGTGAACCAGGTCCCCAAGAAGAGGCCCGCGATCACCAAGCCGATGTTCTCACTGCCAATCCACTTGGCGGCCAGTTTGCGGGTGGGCAGCGCGTACAACAAGAGCGCCGACCAATCGAGGAATGATCCCGCGATGGCGGGCCACAGACCGACGCCGTTCTGTACCACGGCGCGCCCTGCAAAGAGCAGCAGGCAGATGACGCCCAATACAGTGATGGGAATCCACCAATTCTTGCGCTCCTCGTTGTCACCCATCGTCCCGGCGATGAAGCTTGCGGATATGGCCCCGATCACGGTGACCACGGGCACGCCGGCGGTGTGCGGCGCGACGAAGACGCCGATCAGCGCGCCGATGCCACTGGCAACGGCGCCCGCAATCGGCCCCAAGATCCAGCCGACCAGCGAGAAGACGCCCTGGCTCATCGGGAAGCTCCCACCAGAGGCCAACACCACAGAGAAGGGAATGAACGACAGAGCTGTAAGCACAGCAGCCAATACGACAATGTAGGCGACCGGCGCGCCGTCAATCGAGGCGCCCCCCAAAAACTCTACTTGTCGCTCCTCACCAGATGGAATGTTAGACATTTGTCCCTCCTTAGAATTTTATAATCGTGAATTGAAAACAAAGCACTGCAATAACGTCTTAAACGTCTCAATGAATCTCCCCCCTCATTTCATCTCATCGTCTTATGCGATCACCTCCTAATCGAGTGTTTTACTCCACTACACATTTATTGTACCTATAACTAGCACATTAACAACCCGCCATCGATCTCGATGGCCTGACCGTTGATGTAACGCGCTTCTTCAGAAGCCAAGAACGTGATCAGAGCCGCCGTCTCTTCCACCGTGCCCAGGCGTTTCATAGGATTCGTCTCTGCTAACTGCTGGAGATAGGTCCCCGGCTCCCAGCCGTTCTCCTCGCAGATGCGCACATCGACGGCGCGCATCATCTCGGTATCGGCGTGGCCTAAGCAGACGGCGTTGCAGTTGACGTTGTGCGGCCCCAACTCCTGCGCCACCGAGCGCATCAACCCCAACTCGCCGCTCTTGGAGGCCGAGTAGGCCGCCGTCGCCGGCCACGAGGTCTTCCCACCCATCGACGACATAATCACGATGCTGCCGCCCGCCTGCTGCATCATCGTGGGCGCGACCGCCTGGCAGGAAAGCATCACGCCGGTGAGGTTCACCGCCAGCACCAGACGCCAATCCTCCAGGCTGACCTCCGGCAGCGGCGCGCCGCGATAGACGCCCGCGTTGGCTACCAACACATCAACGCGGCCCCACGCTTCCAGCACCGCTTCGATGGCGCCTTGCACGCTGTCGCGGTCGGTCACGTCGCACTGGATCGCCAGTCCGTTATCAAGGGCCTCGGCGGTGGACATGGCCGCCGCCTCGTCGATATCCAGCACGGCCACGCGCCCTCCCTCGGCGGCGAATCGCTCCGCGCACGCCTTACCAATGCCGCGCGCGCCGCCGGTGATGACGATGACGTTGTCTTGGAAACGTTGCATGCTGCCTCCTATGTTTTCTATGCTTTGCCCCAGAACGATTTCAACGCCCGCACGATGTCGCTCGCGTCGGGCAGGACGTAATTCTCCAGCGCGGGATTGTAGGGCAGCGGTACGTTCTTCGCGCCGACGCGGACGATGGGGCCATCTAAGTACTCGATGGCCTCCTCGGCTAACATCGCCGCGATCTCCGCACCGGGGCCGCTGCGCAGATGCGCTTCGTGGGCCACGACGACGCGACTGGTCTTCGCGACGGAGTCGATGAGCGTCTTCTTATCCAGCGGCACCAGCGTGCGCGGATCAACGACCTCGACGCTGATATCGTCCTCGGCGAGTTGGGCCGCCGCTGCCAGCGCGTGCTTCACCATAATGCCGACGGCGATGACGGTCACATCACGGCCCTCGCGCGCGACGCGCGCCTCGCCGAAGGGGACGGCGAAGTCCGGGTCGTCGGGCGCCGCGCCCTTATCGGCGTAGAGCATCTTCGGCTCGAAGAAGAGCACCGGATCGGCGCCGCGAATGGCCGTGCGCAACAGCCCCTTGGCATCCGCCGGGGTGGCCGGCGTGACGATTTTGATGCCCGGCACGTTCATAAACCACGATTCGGGGCTTTGGGAGTGCTGAGCCGCCGAGGAACCGGGCGCGCCCGTCGTCACGCGGATGGTCAGGGGCACATCGGCCTTGCCGCCGCTCATAAAGCGCGCCTTCGCCACCTGATTGGCGATCTGGTCGCCCGCGCACATCAGGAAATCGCCGAACATAATCTCGACGATGGGCCGCATCCCTACCATCGCCGCGCCCAACCCCGTGCCCACAATCGCGATCTCGCTGATGGGCGTATCGCGCACTCGCTCCGGCCCGAACTCATCCAACATGTCATGGGAAACGCCCCACACGCCGCCAAAGACGCCCACATCCTCGCCCATCAAAAAGACGCCGGGATCGCGGCGCATCTCTTCGACCATCGCCTCACGTATCGCTTCGGAAAATGATAGCTCTTTCATCTCTATGTTCGCGTTCACATTCTTGTCACTCATATTCTCCTCTGTCATTCCCTCTAAAAGATCAAGCCATCGTGCGTCTCAGCGTAGACACCGGCCAGGGCCTCCTCCGGCTTCGGCGCCGGCGCCGATTCCGCAAAGGCCACCGCCTCATCCAAATCCGCCTGGACGTCCGCCTCGATCTCGTCCAAGGCTTCGGCATCGAAGAGGCCCGCATCTAACAAACGCTGCCGGAAATTGGGGATGGGATCGCGCTTGCGCCATTCCGCCATCTCCCCCGGCTTGCGATAGATCTGCGGATCGCCTTCATAATGGCCTCGGAAGCGATAGGTCTTGGCCTCGATCATCGTCGGCCCTTCGCCCGCACGGGCGCGCGCCGCCGCCGCTTTGGTCGCCTCGTAGACGGCCAGCACATCGTTGCCATCGACGATCTCGCCGGGGAAGCCGTAGCTCTCGGCGCGCTTCGCCAGGTCGGCGATGGGCGCCTGCTGATCCTGCGGCGTCCCTTCCCCGTAGAGATTGTTCTCGCAGAGGAAGATCACGGGCAGCGACCAGAGGCCGGCCAAATTCAGCGCCTCGTGGAACGCGCCCTCGTTCGTCGCGCCATCGCCGAAGAAGGAGAGCGATACTCGCTTCTCCCCGCGCATCTGGAAGGCCAACCCGGCCCCCACCGCGATGGGAATCCCGCCGCCGACGATGCCGTTGGCGCCCAAGATGCCCAACTCGAAGTCGGCGAGATGCAGCGAGCCGCCGCGTCCCAGGCAATAGCCCGTCGAGCGCGCCGCCAGTTCCGCCATCATATACTTGGGATCGCCGCCCTTGCCCAGCAGATGGCCGTGCCCGCGATGCGTGCTGGTGATCACGTCCTCCTGCGTGAGCGCCGCCGTCGCGCCGACCGCCGAGGCCTCCTGCCCCACACAGGAGTGAATGAAGCCGGGGATCAGCCCATTGCGCCGCTCCTCGATGGCGCGCAGTTCAAACTCGCGCACCAGCACCATCTTGCGGAACAATTCCGCCAAAAAGTCCTTGGAATATGATGTAAGTTCCTTATCGCTCATATATGTCTCCTGAAAACAGGTAAGCACGGCGGTTGAAACCGCGTGCCACCATTACAAAGTCGCCCTTCGGCGACTAGGCTCTTTTGAAATTCAAAGTACAAATGCAAATTCAAGGTACAAAACAAGCATTTAACTGGCGAATTTGCAGTGAATCGTAGCTGAAAAGTGCCCAGAGAGTCGGCGAAGGCCGACTTCGTAGGTGTTGCCGCGACTTCAGTCGCCGGACCTCTATTTCGTCAAAGGTGTAACGGGCATCCCGTCCAAGCCCGCCAGACGGCATATCACGACCGGAGAACTGCGCTATTTCTATGCCGCCGCCTGCCACAAGCGCTCCGCCGCCGCGTGCGCCCGCGCGCGGATGGCGTCCACATCGACACCGAGAAGTTC
>JAAAOZ010000315.1 GCA_009908585.1 Chloroflexota bacterium | reverse complement strand
GACGATGCACGGCAGGTCGCGGCGGTCGGGATCGAGGTCGCGTGCCAGCATCTCCCGGACGTGGCGATAGGTCGCCTCTTCCTGCTCGTAGGCCACGTCGCGATCAAAGATGTGCATCGCGACGCCGGGCGGCACGACGGCGAAGCGCGCGTCATCGGTCGGATCGACCGCGCCGCGATAAGCGTTGTGCGAGTATTGGCTGTAGCGCTCCTGCGAAGTGCTGGTGATGTTGACCAGTGAGCGGTTCATCCCCAAGCGCTCAGCCACGATGCGGCGCGCAAAGTGATAGTGCGCGTCGAATTCGGCGATGTTCTCGCGCGTGAGGTGGAGCTTGTCCATCTTCTGCGCGCCAAGCGAGTGGGTCTCCTCCGAGATCAAGACCGCGCACAGGCCGCCGTCGCCGTAGTGGGAGGTCAGCGCGTCGGGATAGCGGCCCTCGTCCTGATAGAACTCCAGGATGTTGGGCGCCCATTCGCGCACCAGATGCGGCCACAGCAGCTCCTTGCGCAGGAAATCCTTCGGGCCGGCGGGCAAGCGGACGATGCGGACGTTCTCCGTGCCGGGATAGGCATCGAACGGCTCCGCGAACTCTGGCCATTGCGGATCGATGATCTGCCGGGTGAGAATATCGACGGTGTGGCCCATCTCGGCCATCGCGATGGCTAACTGTTTCACGTAGACCAACTGTCCGCCGAAGTCCGGGTGCGCGGTTAGGTGACTATCTTGGGGATCAAAGTTACCTTGGGGGTTCAAAAATGCGATATGCATATCGAGTCCTCCTTTTATTTTTAGAGGAATTAAGAATTTAAAATTGCGAATTAGGCATCCTTGCGAAGGTTCCCAGGAGCCTTGGTAAACAGATTAAACCTAATACGGACTATTTGAGATCATTTGCGCAACCTTCGCAAGGGTATCTCTAACAGACAACAGGGCACGATGGCGTAGGACGCACATCGTGCCCTGTCTTGTTTCACTGGGGCCTCTGGTTCTTGGCCAGAATCGCCGGGGTTACCCTTTGACGGAACCGGCGAGCAGCCCTCGGACGAAGTAGCGTTGGAGGGAGAAGAAGACGACCAGCGGGAGAATCATGGTGATGAACGCACCGGCGGTCAGCAGGTGCCAGTCCTGGCCACGCGAGCCGACCATCTCCTGGAGGCGCTGCGTCAAGACGGCGACCTCCGGCTTACTGCCGATGAAGACCAGCGCGACCAGCAGATCGTTCCACACCCAGAGAAACTGGAAGATGGCGAACGATGCCAAGGCCGGCATAGAGAGGGGGAGGATCAATCGCGTGAAAGTCGTAAAGTGCGAGGCGCCATCGATGAAGGCGGACTCCAAAATGTCGCGGGGTAGGCCGCTGATGTAGTTGTAGAGGAGATAGGTCGCCAGCGGCAGCCCGAAGCCTGTGTGGGCGAGCCAAATCGCCAAGAAGGTGCCGGTGAGATCCAACGTCTTGTAGTCCCGCAAGATGGGGATCAGCGCGATCTGCAACGGGACGACCAGCAGTGCGACCACGCCCACGAAGAAGACTCTGCGCCCAGGGAAACTCATCCAGGCGAAGCCGTAGGCCGCGAAGGCCGCGATCAAAATGGGGATCACGGTGGCGGGCACGGTGACGGTCAAGCTGTTCAGGAATGCGGTGCTCAAATCATCGCCGCTGGCCTGGACAACCTCCCCTTCGGCGTTGGTGTAACTCATGTCCTTGCCTAGCAGCACCTCGCGGTAGTTGTTAAGGGTGAAGCGCGGGCCTTCTCGCTCTCGTGTAAAACTGAAGACCGTCCACCACCCGCTCGTGCTGACATCATCTTCCGGTCGGAAGGATGAGACCAACAGGCCGAAGGTGGGGAGGGTCCAAATGATACACAGGATGATGAGCGCCCCGTTCACCAAGAGGTCGGATACGAGTTTTTGCCGTTTCATACTCATTAGAATGCCTCCTGCTCGCCAAACTGCTTGAGGTTGTACCACATCACGGGGATCACGGCGATCAACAGCACAATCGCGATCGCTGAACCGCGACCGAAGTGCTGGAATTTGAACATCTGTTTGTACTGCTGGCTGGCAATCACCTCGGTCCCATAGTTACCGTTAGTCATCACGAAGACGATGTCGAAGATCTTCAGCGTGAGAATCAAGATGGTGGTGGAGACGGTAACGATGGTCCCTTGGATGTAGGGGATGAGGATGCGGAAGAAGATCTGCACCTCGGATGCGCCGTCGATGCGCCCGGCCTCCAGCAGTTCCTCAGGAACGCCCTTCAGCGCGGCGGATAAGAGCACCATCGCGTAGCCAGTCTGTAACCAGATAAGAATAGCGATGAGGAACAGGTTATTCCAGGGTCGCAGGGTCAACCAAGCTTGTGGCTCTCCCCCCAGTCCGACAAGAATCGCGTTGAGGAGACCAATCTGCTCTTGGCTGGGCGGCTTGTAGAAATAGATGAAGCGCCAAATCACACCGGCGCCCACGAAAGAGATCGCCATCGGAAGGAAGATGAGGGATTTAGCAACAGTCTCGATTTTGGAGCGATCCGCCAGGATAGCAACTAACAAGCCAAAAATGACACTAAAGCTCGTGCCGAAGACCAACCACAACAAGTTGTTGCGGAAGGACTCGAGCATTTTCGGATCAGTGAAAGCAAATACGTAGTTCTGTAAGCCAACAAAACTGCTCGTACTGGCATCGAAGAAACTGGCATAAAGGGTTCGCAACGTGGGCAGGAGCAGATACCATGTCAAAATCGCCAGCGCCGGCCCGACGAAAACATAGGGTCGCAAGCGGGTCATCCATAGCTCCGGGAGTTGCTCTACTAACCAGTTGGACATCAGGAAGAGGAGGCCTACGCCGCCAACGCCCCAAATAATCGCCACCACGGCGGTGACTAATTTGGAGGCTTCACCCTCTCGCAAAAAGATAAATCCCTGCCACATCACGACGAAGGTAAGGACAGGGACAATTAGCGAGACAAGGACGCGACCCACCCCCGCTGTCAGCCAGTCGAGTATACCACTGGACTTCAGAAGTTTTTCAGGGTTTTCCATTACGTCCCTCCTGTTTGAAAAAAATGTTAGATTTGGTAGGTTCTGGTAGATTGATAGAAGATGCATAGAAGTTCGAAAGGGTTACTTATGATGTTGCGGGAGCAGGGTACCGAGAATGGCTACCCTGCTCCCAGAAAATCTATGTCGCTACGTCCCTAGGCCTATTCTTCGGGCCAGGAGCCGTCGATAGTCTGCATGACCTCGTCCAGGTTCTCGCCTTCGGCGTTGACATAGTCAACCATGCCGGTCCAGAACGAGCCGGCGCCCACGGCGCCCGGCATCAGGTCGGAGCCGTCGAAGCGGAAGACACTGGCCTCGGACAGAATCTTGGCGTAGCCGCGATCCACCTCGGTGGGGTACCAATCGAGGGGGGTGTCCTTGTGCGGCGAAACAAAACCACCGGATTGTAACCAGGCCTTGGTGGATTCGCCCGTCGTGAGGTACTTCGCGACTTCCCGGACCTCGGGGCGGTCGGCGAATGCGGCGAAGAGGTCGCCCGCGCCCAACACCGGCTTGGGGAGCTCATCCGGCTTGATGGGGGGCAGATAGAAGTAGTCGACGTCCTCGCCTAAGGTCACGTCCTCGGGGAAGAAGGCGGGGATGAAGCTCGCCTGGCGGTGCATATAGCAGCTCGGTGGATCATCGAACATCGGGGTGGGGGCGTCGCCAAACGGCGTGGTGAGAATGGAGGGGGTGCCGCCCAAGACGTAGTCCTCATTGAACCAGATTTCGCCCATGATCTTGGCTGCGTTCTTAACCTCGGGGGAATCGAACTTCAGTTCGCCCTCGACCCAAGCATCGTACTTCTCGGCGGGTTGCGTGCGGAGCATGATGTCTTCCATCCAGTCCGTGGCGACCCAGCCCGTCGCGCCGGAGCTTTCAATGCCGATGCACCAGGGCGTGTTGCCATCCGCAACCATCTGGTCAGAGAGCGCGATCATCTCATCCCAGGTTTCGGGGATTTCGTAGCCGGCCTCGGAGAATTCGGGAACCGGGTACCAGACCAAGCTCTTCACGTTGGCGCGATACCAGACACCGGACATAATGCCGTTCATCGTCGCCATATCCAGCCAGTGTTGCTCGTATTGCCCTTCCAGGTAGCCGTCGTCGAACCATTCGGTCAGATCGATGACCTGATCCTTCTCGACGAAGTCAGAGAGCAGGCCGGGCTGGGGGAAGGCCGCGAGATCGGGTGGATCGTCGCCCTCAACGCGCACGAGGATCAACGTCTCAAAGTCGCCCGAACCTTCGTACTCAACATCGATGCCCGTGCGCTCCTCGAAGGGTTCCATCGAGGCCTCGAAGCGGCGGGCATCCTCATCCACAAAAGCGCCGAAAATATCGACGACTTTGGGTTCTTCTTCAGCTTCACCACCGTCACCAGATGGCTCTCCGTCCCCGCCGCCACCACCACAAGCGGTCAGGGCCATCGCCACGATGACTAATAGACTCAATACCAAATTCCAGCGTTTCATTACAGTTCTCCTCCTGTAAACTTAATTACAATTTGAATGGGTGCTACGTACGTCCACATCACGACAAAAACATCATTTTGAATTATCTGGAATGCCGTCACCTCCTTGTAATATGAAATGATCAGAAAAACGTGGGTAATAGAAGTTTTGAGAGGCCAGATGACCTACGTGCCTAAAAGCAGGGCCAGATAACTGGCCGTTTGCTTGACGACCTTTTCAGCGGGCGCGCCTTGCCACAAGATCTGCTCGAACATCTGCTGTAAGAACAAGGAGACCCGAATGTACTGAGCTAATTTGGGACGCGGGCGCGCGACGGATAATAAGGGCGCGATCTCGCGCATCCAAGGGTGTTTGTCACTCAGTTGTTGATTAATGGCCTTAAACGGTGATAATTGCAGCTTCTCTTCATAGAACAGTGTGTTCCAATTTGAGGAAAGTGCTAATTTGATCAACTCTAAGCCCAGTTCCTGATGGGGGGATTGCCGCAGCAGTACCCATGAGGTGCCGCCCAATGTGGTCACCGGCGGAATATCGGCCCTGGGACGCGGCAGGGGCGCGAAGCCCAAATGCGCTAACAGCGCGTCCTCGCTCTGGCCCCACCCGGCGCGCTCAGCGATGGTGGGCCATTCGTAGGTGCCGCCGAAGGTCATCGGCGCGCGGCCCTCGGCCAACGCCTGGGGGATCTCCCACCATCGATAGGTCGTTGCCTCCGAGGGGAGATAGCCCGCTTTAAACGTGATCTCTTGGAGAAAATCCAGCGCCCGATAGACGTTTTCATCCATCAATGCCAGATTCCCTTCGTCGTCCAATAGCTCCCCGCCGGCCCCCCAGATGAGGGGGAAGAGCACATTGACCGTCGCCTCACCGGCGGCATTGGTAGTTGGGAATAGGATAGGATGCTCGTGGCCCAGTTTAGCCTTGACCTCCGATCGGTCGAAGTGGGCCAATAAGGTCAGTAAATCATCCCAGGTCGTGGGTGGGGTTAGCCCTTCCTGCTCGAACCAATCCCGACGATACCACAGCCCGGTGACATCCGCCTGCATGGGCACACCGAAAACGTGACCATCGATGAAGTGACTTTCGTAGACGGTCGGCTCTAATTCTTCCGTTAGCCACTCAACCCACGCTGAATCTAATTCGTCGAAGGGCGCGAGATAGGCCGTCCGCACGTACTCCATCATCCAGACGTAGTCCACGGAGATCATATCGGGCGCTTGGCCTTGCGCGACTGAGGTGTAGAGGCGGCGATGAAATTCGGAGCGCTCAGGCATATCGACGTTGAGTTGGATATCGCGCTGGGGATGATCTTCGTTCCAATGCTCGATGGTGCGCTCTAGCAGGGAGACCCACCATTTATCGTTGGCCAACAAATTAAACGGGATGCTTTCGGTTGGTTGGCCTTCGGTGACAAATGTACCAACTCCGGCTTGACGATAAATACACCCCTCTTTTACCAAGTCCGCAAGTGCCTGGCGGACGGGGGCGCGGCTGATCTGATAGAGGTCGCACAACTCGCGTTCGGTGGGGAGTTTATCGCCAGCCTCTAATTCTCCATCATCAATCTGCTGCTTGATGATTTGCTTGAGTTGATAATAGATGGGCATGGGAGAATTGCGGTCAATCATGTTAAGAATGGGGGCCACCCCTTGGGGTAATTGTTATATCTTTATAATATTATTATAGGGAAAATTATGGCCCGTGTCAAGTCCTAATTGAGGCAAATTAGGGCTTTCCCGTTTTGTAATCACACCCTATTCGCTCCAAGCGGATTGCTAAATCCGCGCTTTTTAAACATATTTTGCACGTATTATCTTGCTTGCGCAATAAAAACGGGAATCTCTCGATCCCCTTGGAGCGAGAATGGGAAA
>JAAAOZ010000239.1 GCA_009908585.1 Chloroflexota bacterium | reverse complement strand
CGGAGAAGCGCATGCCAGTCAGCGGTTCCTCGGTGGCGGGCGCCGGGCGGATTTGCGTGCGGACGATGGGGCGGACGCGCACGCCGGCGTAGATCGCCTCGGTGACGACGCCGGTCGCCACGGCGGCGGAGGCGACCACGATCCCGCGCCAGCGGAGCGTGTAGCCGAGCGCCAGCACGGAGGCGTTGGCCAGCAGGCGGATGATGGTGCCCACGCCCACCGCGCGGCTGTGCTCGAAGCGGATCATCGCGCCCTGTTGGAAGCGCCGGTAGGCGATGGCCCACGTCCACGGCGTCATAATCCGCAGGCCGATGCGGCCCGGCTCGATGGTCGCGGCGGGCGCGCCGATGAGCGTGCGTGCGATCACATCGTAGAGCGGCGTGAACGCGACGAGGACGTGCAGGCCCGTCAGCAGCGCGCTGACCCACATCATAAAGCGATAGAGCTTGGTGTAGCTGGCCCAATCGCGGCTCAGCGCGGTGGAGGCCGTCAGCAGCATAATGATCGGCGCCTCGATGATGAGGAGCAGGGGGAAGACGATGCCGCCCCACGCGGCCAAATTGGCCTCGGCGTGGGGGAGGCGGGCGACGACGGCGCTGTGCGCTGGCCCCTCGAAGGTCATCAGCAGCCAACTGATCGCCAACGGCCACCAAATCGCCACGATGCGGCGCAGCGAGAGCGGCGGCGCGGTGAGTTTGGCGGTTGAATGGGTGGATGAAGCATGTGTCACGGTCATTTGGGTGTCCTTTTAATTATTCGCTCAAAGGGGATTGCTAAATCCCCGCTTGTTGTTTGTGTTGTGGCTCATATAGGAAGTCGGGTGAAATCATCCGTCATTCACCCAGCGGTTTAATTTGGACACAGAGAAGCACGGAGAAACGACTTTCTCTGTGTATCTCTGTGAAAAACTCCGTGAAACTCTGTGCAACTAGAGCATCATTCACAACCAATTTCACCTAAAAACCAACAAGAGCCTTGTGTTGTAAGGGATGGGGAACATCCTCCGGCCATCCGGGCCACTCTCCTCGTCGCTCGTAAACCCGCACATAATCCACGCGCATGTATTGCGGGAACTCGGTCGTCTCATCCGGGTTGCCGGGCCACTGCCCGCCGACGGCCACGTTGATCAGGAGGTTGAACGGCTGATCGAATGGGGCCGGATACTCGCCCCGGTCGCTGGATGTGAACCACTGTGTCTGCGTTTGGACTAAGTGGTCATCGACGTACCAGCGAATCTCCTCCGGTTCCCATTCCAGCGCGAAGATGTGGAAATCGTCGGCGAACGTGCCTTCGTCCAGATCGTAGTGCGTGCCCTTGTAGGTGTGGGGATTGCCGTAGTGCAAGGTTTGATAAACCCGCGAAGGCTCGTGCCCCAAGTATTCCATAATATCGATCTCACCGCCGACGGGCCAGCCGGCGGGCAACATCTAAATCGCGGGCCAGATCCCCTGGCCGATGGGCAGCTTCGCGCGGATCTCGAACCGCCCGTAGAGCCAGCTTGCCTCCCCGTGGGTGACCAGCCGCGCCGACGTGTACCGCTCCCACGAATCGACCGCCTCGGCTTTGATGACCAGATTGCCATCCTCGATGTAGGCATTGTCGGTCGTATCGGTGTAATACTGCAACTCGTTGTTGCCCCATCCGTCGCCTCCGGTGCCAGTATCGAACCGCCACTTCTTCGGATCCACGGCGGACCCATCCGGCGCATCGAACTCGTCGGCCCAGACTAACACCCCCGTAGGATCAGGCGTCGGTGTCACTGTCGGCGTGGCTGGGGCCGGCGTCGCGGCTGATGCGCAAGCGCTGAGGAGGGCAAGACCGATCAACACACAAAAAATGTAGCTTTTCATACTTTAACCTCGCTTGAATGGATGAAAGCCTATCATAACGCTGTCCGATTGGAGCTATTGCTCTGAAAGCAAAAACCTCCCGTCACGGTGACGCGACGGGAGGTTGATCAGCGAAAGCTTTAGCCTAGCTCATCTAGTAAAGAGCTATTCCTTCAGCTTGACGTACATCACCGAGGTGCCGTGGCGCAGGCGCACCTCGCGGATCTTGAACAGATCCGAGTAGCCGCGCACGAGCTGGGAGAGCTGCTTGTACCCGTAGGTTCGCGAATCGAACCCCGGATCGAGCTGGCGAAGGTACTGGCCGAGCGGGCCAAGTGAGGCCCAGCCATCGTCCTGCACCGCCATCTCGAACGCCTCGCGCAGCAGCGGGCGCGGATCGGAATCCGACGACGGTTTAGATGTCTGGTGGGATTTGCCGCTTTTGCGCGGCACTAAGTTCTCGGTGTAGACAAAGACATCGCACGCATTGACGAACGCCCTCGGCGTCATCTTCTTGCCGATGCCCATCACGAAGACGCCCTTTTCGCGGATGCGCGTCGCCAAGCGCGTGTAATCACTGTCGCTGGAGACCAAACAAAAGCCATCGATCTTCGCCGTGTAGAGAATATCCATCGCGTCGATGATCATCGCGCTATCCGTGGCGTTCTTGCCGATGGTGTAGCGGAATTGTTGGAACGGTTGGATGGCGTGGATGTTGAGCGTGTCTTTCCAACTTTTCATTGTGGGGGTCGTCCAATCGCCGTAGATGCGGCGAATCGAGACGACGCCATATTTTCCTGCTTCTGCCAGCATCTTCTCGATCAGCGACGGTTGTGCATTGTCGCCATCGATTAACATAGCGATGCGGCGTTTATTCATTACTTCTAAAGTTTCTTCCATAAGATTGTTCACCCTCTCTTAGTTAACTATCGCTCCCCATAGGCCGTTCCAAGAAAATCAGGTTTGGGAGGTTTTAATTTTTGGAACTACCATAGCGACGCAGGATGCCGTTGAACGGCTTATCCGAATCCGATGGCTGCGCGTACTTGTACGATGTACGAACGTCATCGCGAGCGCTTCTGTGCTTTTCGGCACATAAGCACCGACGATAATTCAGCATTCATCGGCTACGGATAACCTGCGATGCTCTGGAGAGACCTGACATTAAAATTCAATACATTAAGGTACTTTCCCGACCGGCGCCACGTAAATGGCGAACTCATCCTCGCCGTCCACGCGCAGCAGGGCGTCTAACTTCTGCTGATCATAAGCGCCGATCGCGCACGTCCCGGCGCCGACGGCCTCGCACGCGAGATAGAGATTCTCGCACACGTGCCCGGCGTCCAAGGCGACTAACTTGGGCGAGACGATGCTGTAGCGCCACTCGGTGCGGTAGGGGATCGCCGTCCATATCAACGTCACGGCGGCGGATGCGACCCATCGCTGCTGATGGCACGCCTCGACCGCCTGGTCGACCAGCCCCTCTTCCGCGTAGCAGAAGCAGAGCTGGTGCTCCATCGAAAGATAACGATACAGCCCCGGCGCCACATCCACCACGTGATTGACCAACACATAGGTCTCGAAGGGATGGCGCGCGCCGGCCGAGGGCGCCGTGCGGCGCAGCGCGATGCCATTTTTGAAGACGCCTTGCACGCCTTGCGCGGCCCACAGCAGGAAAGAAAGCTCCTCCAGGCTGAGGGGCGCCTCGCTGAAGCGGCGATGACTCTGCCGCCGCCGAATCGCCTCGGCCACGGTGACCGGCGCGACCTCCCAGGCATCCGGCGCGACCAGATCGATGCGCTCGGCATCCTCCGGCGCGGGCTTTTCCAAAGGCGGGGGCGGCACACGCTTTCGCTGATCGCTTTGAATGCCTTGTAGCTCCTCCCATGCATCCGACTTCAAGAACTCGCGGTGAATCTTCACCTCCGCCATTCGTTGCCTCCTTTCGCACGCTCGTTTCACAATTCCACATCTCACGCAATGTGAGGGAAGCGTTTTTGCTCCCTTTAAGGCTGACGGGTCTTTTGGATTTTGCCGGCCAATTCCCTCAGCAGCCCTACAAGCAGCCAGGAATTGCGTGTCTGTGGGGATTGCAGACCTTTTTTCGCGTCGTTACTGAGTTTTGGGTGGGAATGGTACGATTGCACCCGGCGAATTCCTGAAGAGCCAGACTAACTATACCATGAATTGTCCAAGCCACGAAATAGGATTTTCTCGTCTCGCTCCAAGGGGATCGGCTGATCCTCGTTTCACGCTGGCAAACTACTCATCTGGGCGATGTTCTTCCATCCCCAAAAAAGAAAACCGCACGACTGCGGAAAAGCCGTGCGGTTTTTGAGTTTTTGATGTGGGGAAACCCCACCACTGCTTCCTTAGTCCCAGAAACGGCCGGAGGCCGTTGGATCTGGTTACAGGGGCGTTACTTCAATCGCCCGCAACCCTTTGGGACCCTCTTCAATACCAAATTCAACCCGCTGATTCTCGCGCAATGAGCGGAAGCCCTGTGCATTGATGGCGGAATGATGAACAAAAACGTCATCCCCATCATCACGGGAGATGAAGCCATACCCTTTGGCATCGTTGAACCACTTGACAGTTCCAGTTACTCGTTCAGACACGTTTACTCCTCCTAATACTACTACTGGTTAATGTTATGTCGGGCGAAGCAGAGTGGTCAGAAACAAAAAAGACCACCTGGCTTCCGCAAGTCCAGGCAGTCTTTGATATTACGGCCAAAACCCACTTCATCCTACGGACACATTGTAACACATATCGAGAAAAAATGCAAGGGGCAAAAAAGCAAAACGGAAAATTCCACCTCGGGCCGTAGTTCTATTCGAATCTTGATGTTTCTCCAAGGGATGGGCGTTTGTATCTGAGCCGGGTTAGTAGTACAATGCTAGCAGATTCGATAAACAGCTTTTTTGCTTTCTGGAGGAGGGCGTGATGATGTTACAAGAAGCTGCGTATTTGGGCGTCTATCAACCGGTGGTGGAGAGGGCGCTGGCCGATCTCGCGGCGCATGAGATTGTGCCGCGCATCTGGCAGGAGGATTACACGGTCTGGAAGCCATCGCCGACGGAGATTACCAATCGCTTGGGTTGGCTGACCATCGCGGAGCGGATGAAGGAGCACCTGCCCGCGATCCAGGCGCTGGTTGAGGCGGTGACGGAGGAGGGCTACACGGATGTGCTGTGGTTGGGGATGGGCGGCTCGAGCTTGGCCCCCGATGTCTTCCATCATGTCTTCGAGGAGCGCGAGGACGGGCTGCGACTGCGCGTCTTGGATAGCACCGATCCGGGCGCGGTGCGCGCTGCTGCTGAGCGATTAGATCTGCGTCGCACGCTCTTCGTCGTGGCGACGAAATCGGGCGGCACGGCGGAGACGCTGTCCTTCTTCAAGTACTTCTATCATCTGATGGCGGAGATGCTTTCCGATGACGAGGATGCGGTTGAGACGCTGGATGAGGAGGTCGGCGCGCACTTTGTGGCGGTCACGGACGCGGGCAGCAAGTTGGATACGCTAGGGCAGGAACTACACTTTCGCCACATCTTACGCAACGATCCGAACATCGGCGGGCGCTTCTCGGTGCTCTCCCACTTTGGGATAGTGGCGGCGGCCCTGCTGGGCGTCGATATCGAGCTGCTGTTGGCGCGCGCGCAGGAGATGGCCGAGGCGTGCGGCCCGGAGGCGGCGCCGGCGGAGAATCCCGGCGCGTGGCTGGGCGCGACCTTGGGCGCGCTGGCGCGCGCGGGTCGCGATAAACTCACCTTCATCACCTCGCCCAAGCTGGCGAATTTCGGCGATTGGATCGAGCAGTTGATCGCCGAGAGCCTGGGCAAATCGGGCGCCGGCATTCTGCCCGTGGTCGGCGCGCCGTTGGGCGAACCGGAGGTCTACGGCAACGACCGGCTCTTCGTCTACCTGCGCCTGGACGGCGACGCACCCTACGACGCCGCGATCCCCGATCTAGTTGATGTGGGGCATCCGGTCGTGCGCGTGGATCTGCGCGATCTCTACGATCTGGGCAAGCAGTTCTTCTTGTGGGAATTCGCCACGGCGGTGGCCGGCGAGCGATTGGACATCCAGCCGTTCAATCAGCCGAACGTGGAGGCCGCCAAGAAATCGGCGCGGGCGATGATCGAGGCCTACGAGGAGCAGGGCGCGCTGCCGGAGGTGGAGACCGCGCCGCTCGAGCCGGCGGCGTTGGAGGCATTCCTGGCCCAAGCCGAGGCGGGGGACTACGTCGCGATCCAGGCTTACGTCCAGCCGCGACCGGCGGTCGATGCGGCGTTGCAGCAGCTCCAGGTGGCGTTGCGCGCGCGCACGCGCCTGGCGGTGACCACGGCCTACGGTCCGCGCTATCTCCATTCCACGGGGCAGTTGCACAAGGGCGATGCGGGACGCGGCCTCTTTGTGCAGTTCGTCTCCCATCACCCGGAGTTGGAGGCGCCGATCCCGGACGCGCCCGATGATGCGTCGTCCTCCATCACCTTCGGCGTGTTGAAGTTGGCGCAGGCGCTAGGCGATTATCAAGCGCTGGTCGAGGCCGGGCGGCGGGTGGTGCGCTTTGATTTGGGAACGGAGGTGGTCGCGGG
>JAAAOZ010000120.1 GCA_009908585.1 Chloroflexota bacterium | reverse complement strand
GGCGTGCCGACCTCCTCCGAATAGGTGAAGACCCCCATCCGATCAAAGCGCATCTCATTGACGAAATCCAACAGGGCGCGGAACTCCTCATCCGTCTCGCCTGGGAATCCGACGATCATCGCGGTACGAATGGCGACCTCGGGGATGCGTGCGCGCAGGTCGGCGATCATCTGCCGGACGCCCGCCACATCGGCGGGGCGCCGCATCCGCCGCAAGATGTCGGGATGCGCGTGCTGGAGTGGAATGTCGATGTAGTTCAGGATCCGCTCGTGGTGCGCGATGGTATCGACCAGGCGCGGGGTAATAAATCCAGGGAAGGTATAGAGGACGCGAATCCACGGGAGATCCGGGACTTCGGCGACTAACTGCTCCAACAGCTTGGCCAGGCCATCCTCGATGCCGCGATCCAGCCCGTAAGCGGTCGCGTCCTGGGCGATGAGATTGATCTCCAGGATGCCCAATTCTTGCAATTGGCGCGCATCCTCGAGAACAGCTCCCATTGGTCGACTCACCGCCGCGCCCTTGATCCCTGGGATCGCGCAGAAAGCACATTGGCGGCTACAACCATCGGCGATCTTGAGAAAGGCGCTGGGGCCGGAGATCACATAGCCGGGCACATCGGCCTCCTCCGGCAACATAAAGGGGCGCTCTTGAACCAGTTCATAGATCGAGCGTTCATCCTCGTCCTCGGACAACAACTGCTCGACCAGAGGCACAATCCCCGGCCAGGTTCGCGTGCCGATCACGGCGTCCAGGGCCGGAAGGGCGTCCAACAGCCAATCGGGCGAGCGCTGCGCCCAGCACCCCGCCGCGATGAGCCGCTGCTCCGGTCGCATCTGCGCCGCGAGCGCTTGCAGGGTCTCGAAGGACTCCTGGCGCGCCAACTCGATGAATCCGCAGGTATTGACGATCAGGACATCGGCTTCGTGAGGATCAAGCGTGGCTTCGTAGCCAGCGCGTTGCAGCAAGAGCCCCATCGCGTTGGAATCCACCGTGTTCTTGGGGCATCCCAGCGATGCGATGTAAAAACGAAAGGGGCGCTGAGCGCCCCTTGGAGACTTCGGCTGCTGATGATGCATCATGGTTCCTCCAACGCTACCTCACCGGTGGGCGACCAAGCCCGCCGGACAATCTCGCCTTGCTCGCCTAACATCCCCCAATCGGTGCCGTTGATGTACAGACGGAAGGCGCCCCCATTGCCCGTCGCGACGATGATAATCTCCTGGGCAGAGGTTTCCAGCACCTGGCCGGTCTCCGCGATGCCCTGGAAATCGATGCGCTCATCTGCCGAGAGGCTCACCCACGCATGCTCCTGCGGCACCAGCCGAATGCGCACCAGGCCATCCGGCGCCGGGACAAACTGCGGCGCTGAGGCCGGCGTCCCTTCTGGCGTGAGCGCCGGTGTAGCATCCGAGACAGTCGATGTGATCGCGGGATCGGGCATTGGCGTCGAATTGGAGGGGGAGATGAGTTGAAGCCAGATGAAGCTGCCGATCAAGACCAAAAGGAAGAAGACCAACGCCCCCACCATAAAAAGCACCAGATTGGTGGGGATAGAGCGCGACTGTGCCGCCATCTCTTCCGCCTCGGAGGGCGGGGGCGCGAAGACGGCGGGGCGGTCGGCGAAGCGACGTTGCGCGTTCTCCGAGACCTGGCGCATCCGGGGTTGGACGGGCCGCCCTTGAACCTCAGCGTCATAGCGGTCTAAGACATCCTCGACGGGAAGACCGAGGAAGCGGGCGTAGTTGCGCAAAAAACCACGGGCCTGAATCTCGCCCGGCAGAGCGGCATAATCACTCACCTCTAAGGCCTGAAGATAACGCTTGCGAATGCGCAAGGCTTTCTCAGCATCCTCCAAGGTGAGCTGGCGAGATTCACGCGTGCGGCGCAACCACACCCCTAGGCCGTCGTTCATTCATTCTCCTCTTTTTCGACAACGACCCGAACCTGCCCGTCTACACCTCCCGCCAGATCAAGATCCACCAGGTAAATGCCCAATTCACGGATCGACTCGTCCAAATCGACCTGACGCTTATCAAAAGGCTCCTCTAAGATGCGCCCGATTCGCTCGGCGATGTTTGCGGCGGTGACGGAGCCATAAAGATGGCCATGCTCGCCGGCCTTGGCTTTGAAGTGAAAGGGCTGTTCCTTCAAGCGTTCAGCGATCTGCTCCGAGTGAATGCGCAACTGCTCCTGGCGCTCGCGCTCGGATGCACGCTGCTGCTTCGCAATATTGACCTGCTTCGCCGTGGCGCGAACGGCCAATCCTTGGGGCAAAAGGTAATTTCGAGCATATCCATCCGACACCTCTTTGATCTCATTGGCCTGACCCAGATCCGCCACATCCCGTTTAAGTACGACTCTCATTGTAACTTTCCTCCTAAAATTAACGTTAATAACCAATCTAGAATCAATCTAGAATCAATAGAAGGCGCCCGATAAAACCATCCTAAGCGTTTCACGTGAAACACTTAGATAATCCTGGACCGCCCTCGATTCTAACCGTTTCTATTTATGTGCGACATAACAAAGGGGCGAGCTAGCCGCCCCTTGCGATTTATGGGGACTCTTGCTAAAACGTCGTGAACCGTCCCCTGCTTTCAGCCCAAGACTCGCGCTTGAAGCGCTAACATCATGCGGGAGAACTTCTGCATCATACTCGGATTTTCTAACATTTCCAGTCCGGCTTGATAGGCGGCCAGTCCCTCTATGCGCTGGCCATCTCGGAACAGCGACATCCCTAATGCCATCAGCGTTTCACCTTGGCGCTGCTTGTCGCCTAATTCCTCGAAAATGATAGCCGCCTGCCGCCAGGCGTTAATGGCCTTCTCCTTTTTCCCTTGAGAAGCATAACAGCTCGCCATGTTCCCCAGTGCTTGCGCCTGCCGTGATTTGTCCTCCAGGCGTTCAAAAATGCGATGGGCTTCCTGGATCACCTCCAGCGCCTCATCCCAGCGGCTCTGCTTGCGGCGGATGATGCCGATATTGTTCAACATCTCGCCGGCCTCGATCTCGCGACCCTCTTCGGCAAAATGCTCCAACGCCTCGCTAAAGCGACGCGCAGCCTCGTCGTATAATCCCTCTTTGAAGAGTCGCAGCCCTTCTTCTTGTAATTCTTCGGCTTTAGGCGCCGTCATGCTACCTCCCCTAAAACAGTTTAAAGTTACGAGTTGCAAGGTAAAAGTTCTTCATCGCTCCGCGTCAAACTCACGGCACTACAGATGAACAATCGCGAGAGGATTAAATTTGAATTTCTTGAACTCCTTCAGTACGTGATCTCCAAAAGGCCCTCGGCGATAGTCCGCAATGTCCCCGCCGGCATGCGAGAGAGCCTCATCGCAATCTCCAAATAGCTTTCGTTGATGGGCCGCAGGATGAATTCCCGCAGTTCCGGTGAAAGCTCCGTGAATTGCTCGAATTGCTCCTGGAGCAGATGCCATTTCCCCACTTTGCTGTCATAATCCAAGAAGAATTCGAGGGGGACGTTCAAGGTGCGCCCCAATACCTCAAGCTCGGCCACAGAGATTGGATTCCGCCCATACTCATAATCCGAAATCGTCGAGGGGGAGCAGCCCAAAATTTCCGCGAGATCCTTTTGCGTCCGCCCGGCGTCGTTGCGAGCCTGACGCAGTCGCGCCCCGATCACGCGATGACGCAGCATCAAGTATGAATCGGGATCTGGTAACTCCGCCTGTTTGACGGCCTCGCTGAGCGCCTCATTCGAGCGGAAAGATTGCAAAGGTATCTCTAAGAACCTTGATAAAAGTTCCAATTCCGGCAAAGAAATAGAGCGTTGCGCTGTCTCATAATCCTCAAAGCGATCAGGAGAGACGCCAATCGCGGCAGCACACTCCCGTCGCGACATCCGCGCTCGGTCACGAGCATTTTGGATTAATACACCTAAGATCCGGTTGCGTAATTCGATGACTTCTTGATTGGGCATCTTGACTCCTTGACTGCCAGCTGTGGGGATAGCTTGCCACACTTCAACGCTACGCTTGCCAGAATAATCCACTCTAACCGGATGGGTTCATCACTGTGCTGTCCCATCCGGTTAATTTGACGTTCTCATTATAGCATACTCCTTTTTGGTAGCAACAACTTGACATTCTTCTTGAAGGATGTTAGGATGGCTTTGTTTACAAATACCCTGGACACTCATCCAGAGAGGTGGAGGGAACGGCCCTTTGAAGCCTCGGCAACCGGGTTAGGAGAAACACCCTAATGCAGGTGCCAAATCCGTCAGAGCGAAAGCTATGTTCTGGAAGATGAGGTCTTGACCGGATGTGTCAGGCCTCTTCTTGCGGGAAGAGGCCTTTTGCTTTTCTGGAAACGTCGACAGGGCCAAAACTATCTTTAAGTCACAGGAGGTCTTTGATGTCGAAAGAACGAAATATTGTCGTAACAACGACAACCGGTCAGTATATTGATGAGTTACCCGTGGAGTTGGTGGAGCGCAAGGGCATCGGGCACCCCGATAGTCTGTGCGATGGCATCGCCGAGCGCATCTCGGTGGAATATTCCAAGTGGTGTCGCGAAAACTTGGGCGTGATTCTCCATCACAACTTCGATAAGGTCCAGCTCGTCGCCGGCGAGGCCGATGTCACGTATGGCCGCGGCCAGATGATCACGCCGATCCGCATTCAGATCGCGGGGCGGGGATTGCCCACCTATCAGGGGAAGATGGTCCCGATGGATACGATCGCCATCGAGGCAGCGCGGAAGCACTTGCAGGAGACGCTGCGCTACTTAGACCCGGTGAAGCACGTGGTCATCGACTCCTACGCCGGGCGCGGCGTTGAGGAGTTGCAGTACACGGTAAATCACAACGTCGCCAACGACACCAGCTTTGGCGTCAGCCACTGGCCGCGCTCGGTGCTGGAACACGCAGTCTACGAGACGGCGCAGTACATCAACTTCGATCTGATTGAGCAGTTCCCCATCGGGGAGGATGTGAAGGTGATGGGCGCCCGCCGGGGCAAGGACATTGTGCTCACGGTCGCCATGCCCCTTATCGGGCCGGAGATTGCGGATGCCACAGAGTACACCGAGCTGTGCCACGCGGCGGAGCAGGCCATCCAGGTCTACGCGCAGGAGTTGAGCGCCTACGATGTGAAGGTCGACGTCAACACCGCCGACGATGTGGAGAATGACGCGGTCTACCTGACGCTCACCGGCACCTCCGCCGAGCACGGCGATGACGGCTCCGTCGGGCGCGGCAACCGCGTCAACGGCGTGATCGCGCCGTTCCGCTCGGCCAGCCTGGAGGCCGCCGCCGGCAAGAACCCGGTCACTCACGTAGGCAAGCTCTACAACCTCTTGGCGATGGAAGCGTCCCAGGCCATCGTGGCCCAGGTGCCGGAGGTGCGCGCCGCGACGGTCTACATCCTCTCCCAGATCGGGCACCCGCTGGATGAGCCGCTGGTCGCCACGGCCAGCATCGACACCCAGAACGGTCACGTCCATCCCAAAGTCGAGGGGGCCGTGACCGAGGTGTTGGATGCGCAACTGGGATCGATTGACGAGCTGCGCGAGAAGATCTTGCGCCAGGAGTTGCCCGTTTGCTGACGCTCGCTTAATTTGGCGTCACATATAGCAAAGTAACGAAGTTTAACCGGGCCGTCCGAATGGACGGCCCGCTTTGTATGACGCTGGATTTTTCGCCTGTTTGCGGTAGAATGATGACAGTCTTTTCACAAATATTCAAAAGTTGGTTTCGAGGAGGAGCACAATGTCAAGACCCTACAACCCGCGCGAGATTGAACCTAAGTGGCAAGAGAAATGGGAGCAGGATAAGCTATACAAAGCCGTCATCGATCACGACGCCCCCAAATTCTACGCCCTTACCATGTTGCCCTATCCCAGCGGGGACTTGCACATTGGTCACTGGTACGCGATGTCGCCCAGTGACGTGCGAGCGCGCTTCAAGCGGATGCAGGGCTACAATGTGCTGTTCCCTATGGGCTTCGATGCGTTCGGCCTGCCGGCGGAGAACGCCGCGATCCAGCGCGGCATTCATCCCCGGAAGTGGACGCTGCAAAACATCGAGGCGATGCGCCGACAGCTCCGCACGATGGGCGCGATGTTCGATTGGGATCGCGAGGCCATTTCCTGCCTGCCCGGCTACTACCGCTGGTCGGAGTGGTTCTTCCGCAAGTTCTACGATATGGGCCTGGCCTATCGCAAAAAGTCCCCGGTCGATTACTGCCCGAACTGCAAAACGACCCTAGCCCGCGAGCAGGTCATCGGCGAGGAGCACGTCTGCGAGCGCTGCGGCACGCCGGTCGCGAAGAAGGACATCGAGCAGTGGTTCTGGAAGATTACGGACTACGCCGAAGAGCTGCTGGATTTCTCCGACATCGACTGGCCGGATAACATTGTCCGGCTCCAGACCAATTGGATCGGGCGCAGCGAGGGCGCGGAGGTCGTCTTCAAAGTCACGCCGGAGGATA
>JAAAOZ010000445.1 GCA_009908585.1 Chloroflexota bacterium | reverse complement strand
TTCAGGCGTTGGGCTATGGTCTCACGGAGGAACTGGTCTACGACGACGAGGGCCGCACGGTCAATCCGCGCTTCGATGATTACCGCGTCTTCCGCGCCGATGAGGCGCCGCCGATGGACACCATTTTCGTGGAGACCTTCGAACCCAGCCATCCCGTCGGCGCGAAATCCGTCTCGGAGATCGTGGTCAACGGCGCGGCGCCCGCCGTCCTCAACGCCATCTTCGATGCTACCGGCATCATGATGAAGGAGGTTCCCGTCACGCCAGAGCGGATGTGGCGGGCGCTCCGCGCGGCTGAGGTCGAAGCTGAGGCGTGAAATTCATATCCATTCAAACAATAATCACCACCAAGGAGGGAACGTATGATTGATAGGGCACGAGAAATTGTGAAGATGATGGGCTACGAGAGCATTGATGAGACCCTGGAGGCCATTGGTGAGGGCGATTTGATCTTGCTCAAGATGCCCAGCGACGACCGCGAGGAGGTCGTCGATTGGCTGCACGATCAGGTACCTCAGGTCCGGGATGAGGACGAGCGGCTGGCCGATCTGTTGCAGGATGTCGCGGAGGGGCTGGAGTTGGCCTCGGAGTTGGAGCGCTATCCCGCCGATGCCGACATCTGCGACCTGGACTTGCCTCACGGTTGGCCCAGCTATTGTGAGCGAACGTTGCCGGAATAGCCGAGAGGGTACGTTTCAATCCCTGGGGTTTTGCATCAACCTCAGGGATTTTTTTGTCCCTGGCTCACACGCTCCAAACAGTTTCCATAAGGCCGTTCCAAGAAAATAATCCTCCCCAAAATGAGTGATTTTTCGAGGAAAAAGCGTTAGGTTTGGGAGATTTTAAATCCTGGAACTACCTAAGCCTGCGGCTCATCAATGATGATGTGGTTTTCCCCCGCGACGCAATGTACCAACCACGAGATAGGCGCCCGCGTAGCAGAGCGCGCCCAGGGCCAACACCCATCGGAAGCCCCAGGTGAGGGCGACCAGCGAGGCCAGCACCGAGGCCACGACGGACGTCGCGCCGTTCACGCCCCACGCCCACGGAATCCAATCTTCTGATGCTGGGCGCCCCGACGCGCGCGACTCGAGTAGCCCAAGGCCCTTGGGAAACGGCATCCCCATCAACAGACCCAGCGGCGCGATGGACGCCACCGTGACCAACATCCGCCCACTGAGCGGGAGGCCCAGGCTCACCGCGAAGAGGCGGGGCAGGAGCAGGGGATAGACCAACGCCAGCGCGATCAGCAGGGCCAACGCCGGGCGCAGCGGCGCGCGCGACGAGAGCAGGCTGCCGATCCCCGAAAAGAGCAGCACCGCGAAGAGCACGGCGGTCATCGCGTAGGCGGGATGGCCCAAGAAGAGGATGAAGCGCTGCATCAGCGGGATTTCGACGCAAAGGAATCCCAATCCCAGTAAGCCGAAGTACAGCGCCACGGGGAGGCGATCATATGTTCGGGCTCGGGCCGGCGTCCCCGCCGTGCCCGTGGTGGCTCGGCCAGGAGGCCGGCCACAGCACTGTGGGAAGAGGATCGCGGGCAGGAGAATCAGCGCCGTCGCCGCCACAAACGTCAAGGCCAGCAGCAGGAGCAGCACGAAGTAGCCCGCGCCGCCGAAGGGCTGCCACTGCTTGCCCAGCGTCGCGATCATCTCCGGCGCCTGCGACCACTTGAAGAAATGCCAGAAGAACGGATGTTGGTCGGTGGGCGGCGTCACATCGAAGGCATAGGCCGCGTACCACGCCGCGCGATCCTCCGCGCGGCGCAGGGCGGTGAAGCTCTCGTGATAGAGCGGGCGCTCCAGCACGTTGTACCGATTCGCCTCCGATGCATCCATCCCCGGCGCGATGACCAGATCGAAGGCCAGGCGCGCGGTAAAATCGCGCACGGCGTCCACCTCCGCCTCGGTGAAGGGCTGTCGTTTGACGAGCAGCGTCAGCGTCTGGTAGCCGCGAAAGGCGATGATCTGCGCGGTGGGATCGCCGCCCTCGGCCTCCACGGCGGTCATGGCCAGCGCGAACGCCCGCAGCGATTCGCTGGGCGGCATCTGCAACCAGCGCGTGACGACCAGCAGGCCGTCGGGGCGGAGCGCGGCCAGGTCGTCGCGGAAGGCTTCGACGGTGTAGGCGTAGTCCTCGGCCAGGCTGTACGCGCCGGAGCGGACGGGGTGATAGGGCGATGTGAGCGCCAGCTCCACCACGTCGAACTTCGCCTCGGTGCGACGGACGTAGCTGCGCGGCGTCTCGATCTCCGGCGTCACGCGGGGATGGTCGTAGATGCGCCCCGCGCCCTCGATGATGAGCGGGTTTGGCTCGACGGCGGTCACGCGCCCTGCGCCCTGCGCCAGCGCGATCCACAGCGCCAGCCCGCCGTGGGGCGCCAGCACCAGCGCCTCGCCTCCGGGCCGAAGCTGATAGGCGATGGTCGTGGGCATAAAGTCGGTGAAAGTCAGCGCATCGGTGGCATTCAACGTCGCCGGCGGCAGTTGGAGCGCCGGGCTGGGATCGCCGCCGTCGACGTAGACGCCGTGCTGGGGCGGCGGCGCTGCGGGGCTTTGGTAGCTCAGCCCGGCCAGCGAGCGGATGCTCTCGCTGGCGACCACATCGACGCGCGAGAAGCTGTTCCACGCCCGAAAGACCACGCGCGCATCGGGGAGGCGCAGGGCGTGGCTCAGGCCCTTGTACGGCGAAAGCTCCAGCGTCAGCGGCGCGGGTTGGGTCGCGCCGGCGATGCCCATCGCGATGATCAGCAGCCCCGCCGCGATGCGCATCGTCCGCGCTTTGGCGAAGCAGAGCGCCGCAACACCGCCCAGCGCCCCGCACAGCAGGATGACGCCCGCGCCGCCCAGCCACGTCGGCACGAGGAGGGCCAGCGCGCAGCCCACCGCCGATCCGCCGAAGTTGAGGGCGTAGAGATGGCTCACGGCTTTGGGATGCTGCGCGAAGAGGAGGCCCAGCATCGCGCCGCTGCAGAAGAAGGGCGCGGCCAAGGCGACGTAGTGCAGGGCCAAGATGGCCACCTGGCGGCGCTCCCAGGCGATGCTGAACGAATCGAATGGAATGACGTTGGTCAGCGCGTAGGCGCCCACGCTCGTCACGCCGTAGGCCAGCGCCAGGAGCGCCAGCGTCCGGCGCGGACGCGCGCGTCCCCAGCGCGGGAAGAGCGCCAGCCACGTCCCGCTCGCGCCGAAGCCCAACATTCCTAGGCTGATGATCATAAAGGCGAAGTGGTAGAATTGCGCGACCGAGAAGAGGCGGGTGAGGGTGATCTCCAGCAGCAGCGTGGCCGCCGAGATGAAGAAAAGCCCAACCAGTGAGGCGGGCGCCAGGTGTGCCTCGCGCGCTGGGCGGATCAGATGGGAGAGCGCTTCACGTATCCGTGGGGAAGACCACATCTTCCTTGCCGGCTAATCTATCCTGGATGCGATTAACCACGATGTCCAAGTGCTTTGGCTTATGCACGAAATCTAGATCCTCCGTGCGAATGGTGAGCACCGGGCAGGCGTTGAAGCCGCCCATCCACTCATCGTAGAAGCTCTCCAGCAAGCCCAAATAATCCGCCGAGATGCTCCGCTCCATCTCGCGCCCTCGCTGGTGAATGCGCTCCATCAGCACGGGGACGGGCGCCTTGAGGTAGATCAACAAATCGGGGCGGGGCAGATTGCCGACCACCAGATCGAAGATGGTGCGATAGGCGACGTAATCTCGCTCGCTCAGGTTGCCCAGGTGATGCAGCGCCCGCGCGAAGATGTGGGCGTCCTCGTAGATGCTGCGGTCGGCGATGGCGGATTGAGCGTCGTTTGCCAACTCCAAGTGCTGCTCGGCGCGGTGGCCCAGGAAGAAGATCTGCAGGTGGAAGCCCCACTGCCGCATATCCCCGTAAAAATCCGCCAGATAGGGGTTGTCGGCGACGGACTCGAAGGCCGTGCGCCAACCCAATCGCCCGCCTAAGCGCTCCGTCAGCGAGGTTTTGCCCGTCCCGATGTTGCCGGCGACTAAGACGAGATGTTTGGTCATAGCGTGTCTCCTTGAAGATTAGGCCGTTCCAAGAAAATAAGTCTCCCAAAAACGGTCAGTTTTCTGAGGAGAAAAGCATCAGGTTTGGGAGGTTTTAATTTCTGGAACTACCTTAGTCGATTAGTCCTTGGTCGGATAGTCAGGTAGTCAGGTAGTCAGGTAGTCAGGTAGTCAAATAGTCGAGTCACCATATTTGCTCCAAGGGGATCGGCAGATCCCCGCTAATGTCACAGGGTGCGCGGATCTATCGATCCGCTTGGAGCGAGTGTCCTAGCTGCCATTAGTCGTAGGACGTGTATACTTTTCCCGCCTTCTCCGATTGGAGCCGCGCGCGGAGATGGGTGTTCCGGTGGGCGATTTTGTCGTTGTTGACGGCGATGGCGATGGCGCGGCGGCTGCCGACTAAGACGACCAGCTCGCGCGCCCGCGTGATGGCGGTGTAGAGCAGGTTGCGCTGGAGCATCATATAGTGCTGGGTCAGCAGCGGCACGACGACCGCCGGGAACTCCGACCCCTGCGATTTGTGGATGCTCACCGCGTAGGCGTGCTCCAATTGATCCAACTGCGAGAACTCGTAGCCCACGTAGGCGCCGTCGAAATCGACGACCAGCACCTGCTCCTCCAGGTCGAGGGTCGCGATCCGCCCCATATCGCCGTTGAAGACCTGGCGGTCGTAGTCGTTGCGGGTCTGAATCACGCGATCTCCGATCCTGAATTCTCGTCCGTAGGATTTCAATCCTGGGTTTCCGGCCACGGCGGGGTTGAGTGTCGCTTGTAGGCGTTCGTTTAGCGCGTTGTCTCCGGCGTCCCCTCTGTGGATCGGGGTTAGGACCTGGATGTCCTGGGGGGCGATTCCGAAGGCGCGCGGGATGCGGGCGCTTACCAGATCCACGATGCGGTCGGCGGCGTCGCCGGCGTCACTGGCTCCAAAGAGATAAAAATCGCCGTCGGCGCCGGCCTGGTGAAAGATCGGCAGTTTTCCCGCGTTCACCAGGTGCGTTTGCTCTCCGATCTCTATTAAGTCGCGGAGTACGTTGCTGGGGCCTACGGAGGGCAATTGGTCAATGTCTCCGACGAGGATCAGGTTGGCGCTCGGCTTGACGGCGTTAATGAGGTCGCGGGCGAGGCGAATGTCGAGCATCGATACCTCGTCCACCAGTACCAGATCGGCGGGCCATGGGGTGTTGCTGTCGTGGGCCAGGTCTCGCGATCCTGGTTTGCTCCCCAGGGCGCGGTGGATGGTCGTCGCCTCGCATCCCGTAGCCTCCGCGAGGCGCTTGGCTGCCTTTCCCGTGGGCGACATTAACATGATGCTCTTGTCGTTACGTTGGGCCAAGTTGACGATGGCGCGAGTTAGCGTTGTCTTGCCGGTGCCGGGGCCGCCGGTGATGATGCTGATTTTTTCCTCGAAGGCGGCGCGGATGGCGGCCTGCTGTTTTTCCGTGTAGCGGATTGCGCCGCCGGCCTTATAATTTCCCAGGAAATGTTTCGACTTCGCTCCGCAAAGAATCGCGAGGCGTTCGGCCGCCTCGGTCTCCGCCTTGTGTAGTTTCCAGGGGTATACTCGCGGGCCATCTTGGACCAGGGCCGGCAGATCCTCACTCAAGATCGCGTCGAGGTGCTGACCGGCGGCGTGGTAGTCAAGGCCGGGGATGAGATCGGAGATCACGGCGCGGAGGAGGGCGTCGCGTGGCGTGTAGCAATGGCCGGAGAGCGTGTTCTGGCCTGCCTGGTACACCAAAGCGGCGCGGATGCGTTGCGGGCAGTCGGGGGTAAATCCCAGGGCCAGGGCGATCTTGTCGGCCTTGGAGAATCCGATCCCCCTGACTCGCGTCAGTTGGTAGGGGTCGGCGGCGATAACGTCGCCGGCATTGAATCCGAAGAGATCAAATATCTGACGGGCATACGCCGTTGTCAGTCCGTTTGTTACCAGGAAAGTAAGAATCTTCTCAAGCGCGGCGCGTTCGCTTTCGTGTTCGGTCCACGATGCGGCGATGTCGGCGGCGCGGCCTTCCCCTATCCCGTCAACGGTCTGTAGTGCGGCTGGGTCGCTCATTGCGTCCTCGGTCGCGCGGCCAAACTTGGCCACGATGCGCTTTGCAAGCGCGGGGCCGATCCCCCAGACCATCTTCTGCAAGAAGATGGTCATACCTTCGGCGGTGGATGGGGCGCTGGTGGTGTAGCTGTGGATTTTTAGCTGGTCGCCATATTGGGGATGTGTAACGGGTTCTGCTTGGGCCTTGATATCCATGCCGGTATGTAGGCCGGGCATGACGCCGACGGCAGTTTCTGTGCCGGTCTCGGTGGTGATGGCGGCGACCGTCCATCCGCTGTTGTTCTGAAATATGACTCGCTCAACGTGGGCCTCGATTACTTGTGTCATGGTGTCACCTACTCGGTGGGTAAGCGTCGTGCAGACCGGGGGCCAAGGGCGACGGGGGCGTGGGGGGCGTTGGTT
>JAAAOZ010000236.1 GCA_009908585.1 Chloroflexota bacterium | reverse complement strand
GGCTTGAAGCCGAGTGCGCCGAGCGTCGGACGGCACGCCAGCTTAGCATTCGCCTGGCCCGGCTCGATGCCCCCATTGGCCGACCGCTGCGCGAGGATGAGTACGTCGAGGTAACCTGGACCGTCTTCGCGCCGGAGGACGACGTCATCACCGACCCGGTCGAACGTCGCCGCCACCACATCCTGCACCTGCTGCGCGAGGCCGCCGAGCAGTCCGCTGCTCCTACCGTGGCCGATCTGGCCAGCGTGTTGGACGTCAGCCAGCGCACCATCAAGCGCGATCTGGCCGCCTTGCGATCCGCCGGCCACGACGTACAGACCCGCGGCAGTCGGGGGTAGGTTGGTCGGCGGTTGCAATGGTAGGTTGGTAAGTTGGCAGATTAGTTGTCCTCGTTTGCGGGATGGTTCATTTTCCCAAGATAATTGGTTTACACTTCTTGAGCAGCGACTGAAGTCCCTTCGAGAGGCGCTACGCGCCGAGCATCCGCCTTCGCGGATGCGAAATTCCGCCCGCGTAGGCGGGCGGTTGGCCAAAGGCCTCTCCAGGGTCCTTCCGTAGGTCAGTAGACCTACTGGTCTACGATAGTCCCCGTAAAAGAAAAAGAAACATTACCCCAAAGTGTCAACCTATTTCTATCCACCGGACACTTTTTCCAATGTCAGCGACTGAAGTCCCTTCGAGAGGCGCTACGCGCCGAGCATCCGCCTTCGCGGATGCACGAGGCCGTCTGCTTACGCAGACGGTTGGCCAAAGGCCTCTCCAGGGTCCTTCCGTAGGTCAGTAGACCTACTGGTCTACGATAGTCCCCGTAAAGAGCTCCGATTAGCAACGCCAGGTTAAATTCCAGATCCCTCAATCAAGATGTGTCCGGTAGCTAGAACCTATTTTAGAACCATCCCCCGTTTGCCCCGCAGTTTTCCCTCTTCCCGATCCATCCATAGCCTTCCAGATACGCTTTACGCCTTCCCATTTGTCCCCAAGGTTGTGTCCCCCTCGTTCTCCCCGTAGATAATTCATAGACACCAATATGGTACACTGTTGGCGATTTTGGGAAGCGGCGTCGTTTTCCAGACACTGGCTGTGGTCGATTCATCTTGGCGAAAGGGGAGAAAAGCATGTCCGATGAAGATCACCGGAGCGATTCTTTCGTCGTGCGCATCTGGTGGGAACAGGCCGAAAAGGAGCAGCCCTTCTGGCGGGGATGGATTCAGCATGCCATCACAGGAAACACATCCTATTTCCATTGCATTGTTGATCTACTGTCTTTCATCGAAGGATACACCGGCTCGCTAACGCAGGCCCCAGAGGCAGAGCCAGACAAAAAGGGAGGGATAGTATGAGCTGATCAAGAGACGTTCGCGGGCTCGTGAATCGATAGATTAGGAAATTGGGGAACTGGTACATTGGGAAGCCGCACGTTGAGGCCCCACTAAGGTAGTTCCAGGATTTAAAACCTCCCAAACCTGACGCTTGTTCCTCGAAAAACCACTCGTTTTTGGGAGGTTTATTTTCTTGGAACGGGCAAACCTAGACTGGTACAAGGAAAAGGAGAAATCGATATGCATAAGCCAATGATCAATTTGGGAGGCGTTGTGATGGTGGCCTGCGCTGCCGCGCTGGCGCTGCTCTGGGGGCTGAACGGTGAGCCGACAGCCCAGGCGGCCCCCAGGGCAGGGATCCAGGTCTGTCCCAGCGGGTGTGCTTTCTCGTCCATCCAAAATGCGGTAGATGCAGCAACGCCCGGCGAGGTGATACAAATCGCCCAAGGGGTCTATAACGGCGTCCACGCCCAGGCTGGCATCACTCAAGTGGTTTATATCAGCAAGTCAATCACGTTGCGCGGAGGATACAACGATGATTTCAGCGCCCAGAACCCTCTCTCCTACCCCACCACGGTGGACGCCCAGGGACAAGGCCGGGTGCTCGTCATCGTCGGCAGCGGCATCAGCCCGACCATTGAGGGGCTGCGTATCACCGGCGGCGCGGCGCCTGATCCATTGGACAAAGGAGCTGGGGTCTATGTGGAAGACGCTGGCGGGATCATCAGCGGCAACCTGATCTATTCCAACACTGCCGACTATTATGGCGGCGGGCTGTACTTGTCTTGGAGCGCCGCCCGGTTGATCAATAACGACATCTTGAGTAACACAGCCAGCGTCGGCAGCGGCGGGGGCGTTGAATTGAACGGCGGTACTCCCATAGTGGAAGGTAATACCATCCAAAACAACAAGACCGAGTATGACGGTGGCGGGGTATATATCTCGGGCAATGACGTCACCCTGAGAGGTAACACCATCACCGACAACGAGGCCGGATTTGGCGGCGGTGTCTACGTCATCAACAGCAGCCTCACACTGGAGCGCAACGTCATCGGGGGGAACACCGCCTCAAGCGGTGGCGGCCTATACTTTTGGGATAGCGAATCGCGCCTTGTCAACAACGTCATCATCGACAATGAGGGGACGTGGCGCGGCGCCGGCGTCTGCGTCGCCCAAGGAGCGGCGCCACGATTGATCCACACAACCATTGCCCGCAATTCGGGCGGTAGCACGGGGGATGGAAGTGGTGTCACTGTGGTCGATGACACCAGCAATCCCGGCACTGGCGACGTCAGCAGTATCTTGATGACCAATACCATCCTGATGGGACACACGATCGGCATCACCGTGGCAAGCGGCTGCACCGCGACTCTGGAGGCCACCCTGTGGCACGCTAATGTCACCGACCGGGCGGGCGCGGGTCTCATCGACCACACCAACGATCACTCTGGCGATCCAGCCTTCACTGCCGACGGTTATCATCTGAAGAGCGACTCGGCGGCCCTCGATCGAGGCGTGAACGCCGGCGTCACCACCGACATCGATGGAGACAAGCGCCCTATAGAGGGCGCGTATGACATCGGCGCCGATGAGCGGTCGAGGTTTCGCCTCATCTATTTGCCCCTCGTTATGCGTCAAGATTAACCATACACCGTCTTATCGTAACTGCTGCTCAACCTGCCCGTTCAGCGTGGGCCACAGTCCGCGCAAACCATGCTCGTGCGAGCGTGCGAGCGACGAATTGTGGTCCGGCGGGAGTAGGCTGTAATAACATCTCATCAAGTGAGAATAGGAGGATATCTTCTGATGTCACACATTAAACGGATTATGGTTTCGTTCTTTTTCAGCGTAGGCTTTGTGTTGGCTTTGCTCTGGGTGTTGAACGGCGGCCTATCCGCCCGTGCCGCATCTATCTCCGCCCCAGCGGATGAGATCACCGTCTGCCTGGCCGGTTCTCCGACGTGCGATTACGCTACCATCCAAGAAGCGGTGGACGCGGCCAATCCCGGCGACGTGGTCAAGGTTGCCCAGGGAACTTATACCGACGTTCACGTCCGTGAGAGCATCACCCAGGTGATCTACCTCAGCAAGACGGTCACCATCCAGGGCGGCTACGCCACTACCAACTGGATCACGCCCTATCCCATCACCCAGCCCACGACGCTGGACGCCCAAGGCCAAGGGCGGGTGCTGGTCATCACCGGCACAATCACTTCCACTATCGCGGGGCTACGCATCACCGGCGGCGACGCCACCGGGCTGGGTGGTTATGCGGCAGGGGATGCCGGAGGTGGGATCTATATGATGGGCGCCGCACCGGTTCTGAACGGCAATATGATTTATAGCAATACCATCGGCGACGGTTACGGAGCAGGGTTGTACCTGGTCAACAGCCATGCTGTGTTGAACAACAACGTTATCCATAACAACAGCGGTAGCACGTATGGCAGCCTGGGCGCCGTGGCTCTGGATCAAAGTCCTGCTAAGCTGAATGGCAATCTAATTTACAGCAACACTGTCACGCATGGCGGTGGGCTATTGGTTTTCAGCAGCGACGCCACATTCAATAACAACGTCATCACCGGCAATACGGCGGTAGGTAACGGCGGTGGGCTGCAACTGGCAAGAAGTAACCCCACATTGAATGGCGATATTATCCGAGGTAACACTGCCGGTTGGGGCGGTGGGTTGTCCATGGAAAACGAGAGTGACGCTACCCTGAACAACGTGGTCATCGCCGACAATCAGGCCATTATTGAAGGTAGTGGCCTGTACATCAAAAGCTGCTCGCCCTTGCTGCTACAGACGACCATCGCCCGTAACAGCGGTGGGGACGGGAGTGGACTGCATGTCACCGACTATGGCTGGTATTACAGTAGCGTGGCAATGACCAACACCATCATCGTCAGCCACACGGTCGGCGTCACCGTCACCGGGAACAGCACCGTCACGCTCGACACTACCCTGTGGCACGTCAACGCCACCGACTGGAGCGGCAACGTTTCCTCCGACAACGACTATCATCAAGATCCCGATCTGAGTTCCGATGGCTATCACCTGATCACCGGTTCCTTCGCCATTGATCGGGGCGTGGATACTGGGGTCACCGTCGATGTGGACGGCGACGTCCGTCCTCAGGGGGCCGGATTCGACATCGGGGCCGACGAATTCCCCGCCGGCAAACCCGATATCACCTGGGTAAAAGCAGTGCGTGTCAATGATGATGCCTTCCAAGATTACGGTGAAGGCCCGTTCAGCGTCGTGCCCGGCGATGTGGTGACGGTCGTGGATCGGGTATGGGTGACCGCCACGTGGCCCATCTCCTTCACATTGGGCGAGGCATGGAGTCCGTCGCTGGCGTGGGACGGCTCCCAGGCCACCACTGGCAACATCTCTCCCTCGACAAGCTCGGTCACGTGGTCCGCGTCCGGCGCGGCGCCGAACGCCTGGCATACGCTCACCAAGACCTGGCACGTGACCGACTCGGCCGAGTACGCGGACACGTTGACCGAGACGCTGACGGTGGAGGGATTGGCAGTCCAACTGCCTGAACGCGTTCTTCAATTTCAGCACGCCCGGCCCCAGCCAACTTGGGGGAAGAGGGTGCGCATCAACGCTGGGGCTTTCCAACCCTGGGATGCCGGGCCTTTCACGGTCGCGTCAGGCGACGTAATGACAGTGGTCAATCGGGTGCGAATAACCCATACAGCGGTTATCTCCTTCACGCTTGCGGAGGATTGGGGCACAGGCCTCGATCTGCAGGACTGGTCGAATGACATCGGGACGGTCACCACCGGTACCGGGACGCTAACCTGGCGGGGGCGTGACGTGGGTTCCAATCAATGGCACATACTGACGATGACCCTGCGCGTCGGTAGTGGGCCGTGGTTGCAGGAAACTCTCACCGAGACGTTGACCATCGCGGGCTTGGACCCGCAAATCCCTCAACGGACGGTGAGTATCATCAACCAGGGCGCGTCGACCGGCTGTCACGCTCGCATCAACGACGACACCACTACCTATCCCACTGTCCAGACGGCAGTGGACGCTGCGCAGCCCGGCGACCTGGTCAAGGTAGCTGGGACCTGCACCACCATCAACACCTATGATGGCCTGGCCCAGGTGATTTATCTCGACAAGACCCTGACCATCCAAGGCGGCTACACGACGACCAACTGGACGACGCCTGATCCGGCAGCACACCCGACCACGTTGGACGCCCAGAACGCGGGACGGGTGCTCTACATCACGGGCGACATCCCTCCGACGATCCAAGGCCTGCGCATCACCGGCGGCAACGCTCAGGGGTTGGGCGGCCACATCGGGGGGGACGACAGCGGCGGCGGCATCTATATCCATACTGCGAAAGCCGTCATCACCGACAACGTGGTGTTGAGCAACACCGCTGCGCTCGGCGGTGGACTCTACCTGAACACCAGCGCAGCGACCATCACCGGCAACGCCGTCACATCGAATACAACGCAAGATAGCGGCGGCGGCCTGTATCTATACTGGAGCAACGGCGCGACCCTGCACCAGAACACCATCGCCGCCAACCTGGCCGACTTTGGGGGCGGTGCATTCTTGCACCATAGCGGGGCGACGCTTGGTGAAAACACGATCTCCAATAACTTGGCCCGCAAGGATTCCGGTGGGGTCGCTGTGGGATCGAGTAGCGCGACGCTCAGAGGCAATATCATCTCAGGCAACAAGGCTAATCACGCGGCGGGGGGATTGTCGCTCTATTCGTGCTATGGTGCTCTCATCGAGGGCAACGTAATCGTGGCCAACTCCGCCGGTCACAACGCTGGTGGGATGTGGCTGGCTGCCAGCGACGTGACACTGATTAACAACGCCATCGTCAAGAACAAGGCCGGCGCGGCCGGCAGCGGCCTCTACGTCCAGGCCGCCTCGGCCCAGATGATGCACACCACTATTGCCCAGAACACCGGCGACGACGGCAGCGGCCTTCACGTCGTCGACTCACATCCGAACTACAGCACTGTAATGCTGACCAACACCATCGTCGCGGACCATAGCGTCGGCATCACCGTCACGGCAGGGAACCAGGTTGGGCTCAACACCACCTTGTGGCACGGTAACACGGTCACCAACACCGGTGGAGCGGGCAGCGTCACCACCGCGAATGACTACGGTGGCGACCCCGTCCTCGGCCCCGATG
>JAAAOZ010000137.1 GCA_009908585.1 Chloroflexota bacterium | reverse complement strand
CCGGTCTGCCCGCCGGTGATCAGTATCGCGTGCGCTTTTACGAGGGGCCGTGGGATCTTTATATAACCGAGTGGTACAGCGATGCGCTGTCGCTGAATGCCGGCCTCACGGTTACTGTGTCGTCCTCAGGCGCGACGCCTCACATCGACGGTGCGCTGGATCTGGGGGGAACGATCAGCGGCTGGACCTATGATGGGATGAGCGGCAAGCTGTTAAGCAGCGTGTATGCGCGGGTGGTGGAGGCTGCCACCGGCGCCTACGTGGATAATGACTATAGCAACGCCTATGGCCTTTACCTGGTGGATGGCTTGCCCAGCGGGCAATATCACGTGTACTTTTCCGAGGAGGGCTACGAGAACCAGTGGTACGATCAGGTGACGAGCAGATCATCGGCGCTCACCGTGACCGTCAGCGCGCCCGCCGACACCCCAAACATCAACGCTTACCTGACTTACGCCAACACCGTGTACCTGCCGCTGGTGATGCGCAACCCGTAGCGAGCGGGAAAGGGCAATGAGATAACCGTAACCCGCTTTCCAATATTGCCCTCAAGGAGTGCGGTCGTGAGGCTGCCAGCAGCTGCCTGACGGCCGCACTTCCCCATCCTCCCCCTTTCGTCGGTCGCTTGACAAGGCTCCAAAACTCCCTACAATGAGCATACATTTAGGAAGCGGGACGGTTCTCCTGAAATACCTTTCCGTAATTCAACGAGAGCGGGATTATGAGACGATGCGATAACTTCACACTTTCAATTCAAGATAAGCAAATAAATCAACTGCGGGCCATCTAGCTAGATGCAACCCGCAGTCTGTGTTTTATCAGCAACCTCTCGCTTACGAATATAGCATCACCTTACGGATGCCGATCTATCGTTTTCTGACGTTGTGAAGGAGGTGATGGCGACACAGGAAAAGTCAGGAAAATGGCTAACTATCCGCTTGACATCCGATGGACAGGGAACCATTTTACCGGAAGATGATAGGCAGGGAAGATAATGGAACTCTGTGGGCAGTAACAATCTGCTTGCACTGTCTACCATACATGACATGTGTTTAGTCCACTTGGTGAAAGGATAAAAACTATGTTTGACGAAAAATCGCTGAAAGAATTGGCCGCTATCGAAGCAGAAGGTCCCGTCCTGAGTATCTATCTGGACGTGGATCCCACGCAACAGCAGAATACCGATCGCTATAAGTTGCGATTGCGCGAGATGCTGAAAGAAGTCGCCGACGAGGGGAATCCCGAGGATCTTGAAGCCGTGAAGCGCTATGTCGATCTGGAATATGATTGGTCCGGGCGGGGATTGGTGATCTTTTCCCGGCAAGCAGAAGATATTTGGCGTGTTTACTCCTTGGCTGTCCCCGTGCGCTCCGGCGTGACGGTCTCCCGCAAACCCTATATCTCCCCCTTGGTTGAGATCGATGGCCTATACGGACGGTACGTTGTCTCGCTGGTGGATCGTCAAGGCGGGCGGTTCTTCTTGTTCCAGATGGGCGAGTTGACGGATCAAGAGGGCACGGTCGGTGAGGATATTCATCGCACCCGCAAGGGAGGCGGTTCTTCTGTGGTAGGGATGCGTGGCGGCGCGCCAGCTTCAGGACGTCGCGAGGCCGAATTAGTTCAGCGTAACTTGAAAGATACGGCGCAAGCTTTGGTCTCCTTCTGCCGCAAACACAAACCCCATCGTCTGTTGGTCGCTGGCGCCGAGCATGTCCTCCCCAAATTCCAGGAAGTTCTCCCCAATCCACTCACGGAGATCTTGGTTGACTCTTTCGTGGCGAATATGGATGCCAGTGATGTCGAAATTCGCGAGAAGTCGTTTGAGATTCTGCATGAGTTGGCCGATCAGCGCCATCAGCATGTGGTGGAAGCTGTCCAAACGGCGGCCTCCAAGGGCCAGAACGGCGTCCTCGGTTTGGATGAGACGCTCAGCGTGGCATATAACGGGCGGGTACAGGTGCTAGTCGTGGAGCGCGATTATCATCAGCCGGGGTATCGTTGCCAGGGATGTGGTTATCTCACGACGCAGGAGCTGGATAGTTGCGTCTTCTGCGGCGGAGAATTCGAGGAGATTCCCGATGCTGTCGAGGCGGTCGTCACGCAGACGGTGGATAAGGGCGGCGGCGTCGAGGTGGTGGATAACGAGATGATGCCGGAAGGGGCGTGCATCGGGGCGTTGTTGCGTTACTAGAGGAACCAGAGAGGGTTATCCCTGATCGTCAAACTGTTTGTGGCCCGATAAAGAAATTGCTGGCCATAACCGGGTAACTTCTGAGAAAAAAGCCCCCCTGCTTACGGTGCAGGGGGGCGCATTATTTGGAGATAGCGAGATGTCAGATTCCAAAAACTCATTTGATCGGCGTCGGCACCGCCGGCAGAGCGAGCGTACCTTCATCATCGCAGTGATTTTGATGTTGCTCGTCGGCGGAAGCGTGGTGATCGGCGTGGTCTATGGTTGGCCGTCCGTTCTCACCGGCTGGCTCTGTCTCCTGCCGGGCGCGGGAGCGCTCCTCTTGATCTGGCTTGTGCTGCACATTATGGAACGGATTGTGCAAGAGGAATGACGAGCTTTATCGAGTGCTCTTGTTGGCACGGCGGGGTCCTCTCCGGGAGGATAAAAAACGCCGGCCATAACATCTTAGTGATTTTTCGCGTGCTAGTGTTACGCAAAAAGCGGCCCCCATCTTGTGGATGAGGGCCTGTTGTTCGTCTGGTTTGTCTGCGTCGAGCCGAATGGACCTACACCCAGCCGCGCAGGCGCATCGCCTTCTCGACCCTGGCGATGGCGACCCAGTAGGCCGCATCTCGCATGTAGAGACCTTTCTCTAGGGCGGTTTCCAAGACGCTGTTGAACGCCTGGGCCATGTTGTGATCCAGTTTGTCCAAAACTTCCTCTTCGGTCCAGTAGTAGTTCATATCGTTCTGGACCTGCTCGAAGTAGGAGCAGGTGACGCCGCCGGCGTTGCAGAGGAAGTCGGGGATGACGAAGGTGCCGCGCTCCTTGAAGACAGCGTCGGCCTCTAAGGTGGTGGGGCCGTTGGCGCCCTCGGCTAAGATCTTGACTTCCTCGCTGACGTTCTCCACGTTCTCGCCCGTGATGACGCCCTCGACGGCGGCGGGGATCAGCACATCGACATCTTTGTAGAGCCACGCATCGCCATCTTCGACCAGATAGCCCGCGCTCTCAGCTTCCTCCCGATTGATTGTGCCGTACTCATCGGTGATGCCTTGCAAGAAGTACGGGTCGATCCCATCCATCTTTGTGTAGGTGTAAGCCGTCTTGTCGTTGTTATCCCAGCAGGAGACGCAGATGACCTTGCCGCCTAACATCTCGATGAAGGTGCGGGCCGCGTATTGGGCCACGTTACCGAAGCCCTGGATGGAGGCCGTCTGCCCACGAGGATCGATGTCCAGATGTTTCATCGCCTCGCGGATGGTGACCACCACGCCAAATCCGGTCGCGGCGGTGCGCCCTCGCGATCCTCCCCCGCCGACGGGCTTGCCCGTGATCACGCCGGGCACATATTCCCCGCGTAACTTCGAGTACTCGTCCATCATCCAGCCCATCATCTGCGCCGTGGTGCCGACATCGGGCGCGGGCACATCGTTGCGCGGGCCTAAGTTCTTCCACACCGCGTCGATCCACTCGCGGCAGAGGCGCTCCTTCTCGCCCGTGGAAAGCGTCGCGGGGTCGACCACGGCGCCGCCCTTGCCGCCGCCCAGCGGAATATCCGCCACGGCGCACTTCCACGTCATCCACGTGGCCAGCGCCTTGACGGTATCCACGGTCTCGTTGGCCGCGAAGCGAATGCCGCCCTTGGCCGGGCCACGCGCGTCGTTGTGTTGCACGCGGAAGCCAAAAAACACCTTGATTGAGCCGTCGTCCATCCGAACGGGAAGCTGGAACTTGAATTGGCGCATGGGCCAGCGCAGCATATCGCGAACGGCCTTCTCCAACCCCATTTGCTCGGCGACTTCGTCAAACTGCTGTTGAGCCATCTTGAACGGATTTATTTTTTCGCTCATTACTATAACTATCTCCTTTATCTAACTTTAAGAGTAAAGTGATATCTCAAACTCACGCTTCAGAGCGTGCTTGTTCCAGTTCGTGTTGTAATAACTCGCGTGCCGTCTGCGGGTTTGCCTTGCCGCGCGTGGCTTTCATCACCTGCCCGATGAACCACCCGATGACCTGGGTTTTTCCTTCCAGGTATTGTCCCACCTGCGTGGGATTCTCCGCGACGACTTTCTGTACCACGCTGGCGAGCGCGTCCGTATCGGAGATTTGTACCAGCCCCAGGCGCTCGACGGCCTCCTTGGGTTCCTCGCCGGTCTCGAAGATTTCGCTCAACACCTGCTTGGCCGCCGTCACGCTGACGGTGCCCGCTTCGCGCAGTTTGATCAGATCGATCAACTTCTCCGGCGTGACGCTCAACTCGGTGATCTCCTGGCCGCTCTCGTTCATCAGCCGGAACAGCTCGCCGGTGATCCAATTGGCGACCTCCTGCGGCGCGATGCTTGCTTCGCGCGCTTGCTCCGCCGCGGTCTCGAAGTAGTTGGCGATGGCCTGCGTGCTGACCAGCAGATTCGCATCGTAGGGGCGGATGTCGTAGGTCGCGATCAGCCGGCGCTTCTTCGCCAGCGGTAGCTCCGGCACCTGCGCCTGCACCTGCTCGATCCACGCTGTCTCGATCTCCAGCGGCGGGATGTCCGGCTCTGGGAAGTAGCGATAGTCGTGCGCGAATTCCTTGCTCCGCTGGGGATAGGTGCGCTCCTCGCTCTCGTCCCAGCCCATCGTCTGTTGCAGGATGGCGCCGCCGGCCTCCACGACCTCGATCTGGCGCTCGATCTCGTAGGCGACGCCGCGCGTCAGGGCGCGGAACGAGTTGAGGTTCTTGATCTCCGTGCGCGTGCCCAGTTCCTCCTGGCCCTGGGGCCGCACGCTGACGTTGGCCTCGAAGCGCATCACGCCCTTCTCCATATCGCCGGAGTTGATGCCCAAGTAGACCAGCACCTCGTGCAGCGCCGTCGCGTAGGCCTGCACCTCCGCCACGGAGTGCATATCCGGCTCGCTGACGATCTCGAGCAGCGGCACGCCGGCGCGGTTGAAGTCCACCATCACGCTCCCATCCTCCATGTGGTAGAGCTTGCCGGTGTCCTCCTCCAGATGCGCCCGGTGCACGCCGATCTTGCGTCGCTCACCCTCCACCTCGACTTCCAGGTAGCCGTTGACGGCCAGCGGGAGATCGTACTGCGAGATTTGGTATCCCTTGGGCAGATCCGGGTAGAAGTAGGATTTGCGGGAAAAGACGTTGACGGGGTTGATGGTGCAGTTGAGCGCCAGCCCTGCCAACATACCCATCTCGACGGCGTGCCGATTGGTGACGGGCAGCGTGCCCGGCAATGCCAGACAGATCGGGCAGACGTAGGTATTTGGCTCGAGGTTGCCCGTGTCCGGCTTGACCGGACAGCTGCAGAACATCTTCGAGTGCGTGTGAATCTGCGCGTGAACTTCCAGGCCTATGACCGCTTCATATTCCATATAATCTCCTCAAAAATTTCCTCGAAACGTAGGGCGGATTGGCAATCCGCTTGTTATTGTTCGGGCCGGCGTCCCCGCCGTGCCCGTGGTAGCTCGGCGAGTCCCCTTTGGGAGGATAAATAACGCCGGCCCCAACTTGGGGCGTAGGGTGGATTGTCAATCCACCTGGTCGGACTGTCCATTCCGACCTACATTATCAATGCCGCTGGATAAAGTGCCCGATGCGCTCCAGGGCCTCTTCGATCTGATCGTAGGCGGTAGCGTAGGACATCCGCACGTGGCCCTTGCCCGCCTCGCCGAACGCGCGGCCCGGAATGACCGCGACGCTCTCTTCCTGCAACAGTTGCTCGGCGAAGGTGTTGTCATCCATCCCCGTGGAGGTGATGTCGGGGAAGGCGTAGAACGCGCCTTTCGGCTCCACGCACATCAGCCCCATCTCGTTCAGGCCGGAGACGATGAGCTTCCGCCGGCGATTGTATGCCTGGCGCATCTCCTCGACGAACGGTTCGCCGACCTCTAACGCCTTCAGCGCCGCCCACTGTGAGGGCGTCGGCGCTGACATGATCAGGGATTGGTGGATTTTGCGCATCTGCCCGACCCATTCCGCCGGCCCCAAGATATAGCCCACGCGCCAGCCCGTCATCGCGTAGGCCTTGGAGAATCCCTGGAGGACGACTGTGCGTGCGTACATCCCCGGCAGGCTGGCAAAGCAGGTCGGCTCGACGCCGTAGACCAGGCGATCGTAGATCTCGTCGGAGATCACGATCAGGTCGTGCTTCTTCACCACCGCCGCGATCTCGTTGAGGCGCTCGCGGGAGATCACGGTGCCGGTGGGGTTGTTGGGCGAGGCCAAGAAGAGCACCTTCGTGCGCTCCGTCACGACCTTGTCAATCGCCTCCGCCGTGATCTGGAAGCCGGTGTCGCACGATGTGGGCACGACTACAGGCTTCGCGCTCACCATCATCGCCGTGGGCCGGTACGAGACGAAGCTCGGCTCCGGGAAGATGATCTCATCGCCGGGATC
>JAAAOZ010000018.1 GCA_009908585.1 Chloroflexota bacterium | reverse complement strand
GTGCGCGGGCATTTGGACGCCATCGGTACTGCAACCCATCCCATTACCTTTACTTCGGCTGAAGACTCCAAGCCAGGCGAATGGTCGGGGGTGGTCTTCGACGGCGGCACAGGTGATTTACAAAATGCCATGGTGCGTTATGGCGGCGCGGAGAATAGTTTAGGTGTGCGTAGCAATATTGCCATCACCAACGTGCTGAGCGGTGAAGTATCGATAGGTTACAGCACGATTATCTCCGGCGGTCATGATTGGGGAACCCCTCGTGAGGATTACGGTATTTATCTACACGATAGTTACGCCATTGTTGCCAACACGGATATATATGCCAATGGTAATGATCCGAATAATGATGCTGCCCTCTATATCGACAGCGTCAACTCGGTCATCACGGTCACGGGGAGTATGGTACGAAATAACAGCGGCGTGGGCGTTGAGCTAAATCAAGGGGATTTGCGTTTCCTCTGCGCTGAGGTCAGTAACAACGGCAGCGACGGGATCTGTGTCAACGGCGGATCGCTCTCCGTGTTGGGCAGTGGACTATTCGGCAATGAAGGCTTTGATTTAGATAACAACACCAGCGGGCAGATCGATGCTACCAATAATTGGTGGGGGGATAGTAACGGGCCATCGACGGGCCAAATTGATGGCGATGTGGCGTTTGAGCCGTTCTTGCCAGTGTACGTCTGCGTGACCGAGTTAGAGGTCACGCAAACTGATGCTCCCTACGATCCTATCCTGGCTGGAGAACTCTTGACCTACACCATCGCCGTGACCAACATCGGACGCGCTCCATTGCCTCAATTGGTGATGTCCGATACATTGGATGCCGGCGTTCACTATGTGACCAGCGCCGTCAGCCAAGGAACTGGCTGCACCGAGGTAACCACCGGCACCGTAAACTGTGATCTGGGCGCGATGGCCATCGGTCAGACCGAGACGGCGACCATCCAGGTCAAAACCGATGTTGAGGGCGTGATTACCAACACGATTATGGCGTTCTCGGAGGGGACGGAGGGACTGTACCCGTTGGGCACGCCGATCACCGAGACGACGACGTTGGAGCCAGCAGCGGACATCTGGCCGTCGATCCAGGGGATGCCGGACCCAGCGGCAGTGGGTTTCCCACTGACCTACACGGTCGCGGCCCACAACGACGGGCCTTCGACAGCGCAGGATGTGACGCTCACCTACACCTGGCCAATCACGGTCGAGTTTGCGTCGTTATCCCCGGCGGGCGCGTGCATGCGCAACGGCAACGACAGCGCGATTACGTGCGACTGGGGCGAGATGGCGCAGGATGCTGTCGTCTCGGCCACGGTGGTCGTGACGCCGAGATCGCAGGGATGGTTGCAGAGCTGGGCGGAAGTAGCATCTTCTACGGCGGATTGGCATCCGGGCAACGAGACAACCACGTACGAGCTGAAGGTCGCGCCGTCCTCTGATCTCTCCGTGACGATGGGACTCGCCCCTGATCCGCCGAATTACGTTTCGTCGCCGCTGACCTATACCATCGAGGTGATCAATGACGGCCCGGATGCGTTAGCAGCCGTGGTGAGCGACACCTTGCCGGTGAGCGCGACGTTCCTCTCGGCCTCGACGGGCTGCGCGGCGCCAGTGGGCGGCGTGGTGACCTGCACCCTCAACGCGATGGATGTGGGCGCTCAGAAGACGTTGACCGTCGCGGTGATGGCCCCGTCCGAAGTCATGACCCTCACCAATCACGTCGAGGTGGTCGCTCAAGGCTCAGATCCTCGCTATCGCAACAACGTCGTCGAGATACCCACCCCACTCACGCCCAAGGCCGATCTGCGTGTGACGACCCTTGACGCGCCGGCGGCTGTGGCGCTTGACGCGCCGATCACCTACACCATTGAGATCAGCAACGCCGGGCCGTCGATGGCGACTCATGTGCGCCTGACGGATACTTTGCCCTCGAACGTCGTGTTCAACGCGGCTACGCCTGCTGGATGCTCTTATGTTGAAGGCGGGCATCTCGTCATGTGTGATTGGGGCGCGTTGGCACCGGGCGCGGGATTGACGGTCACCGTGATGAGCACGGCAACACACGGCGGCGCAGCGGAAAACATCGTTGCTGTCGCGGCGGTGGAGCACGATCACGTGGCTGGGAGCAACATTCGCTCGGTCACCACACAGGTGGCGTCCGTGGTGGATTTGCATGTCACCTTATCCGACGACCCCGACCCGGTCACGGCGGGCGAGCAGTTGACCTACACTTTAGTCGTCGCCAACGCTGGCCCAGACGCCGCGACAGGCGTGATGCTCACGAACACATTGCCCGTGGATGTGGTCTACTCCTCGACGGAGACGGTGCAGGGCACGCCGTTCTTCGCTATGCCGGGGGTGATCACGTACAGCTTAGGCGCGATCCCGGCTGGCGAAGCTGTGACCGCTACCGTCTTTGTGACAGTCAGTCCGAGCGCGCGGGGCACATTGGAAGCATCGGCAACCGCCATCGCGGCGGAAGACGATTTGAATGCCGGCAACAACCGCGACATCGTCGAGCCGACAACCGTGAATGCGGAGACCGATCTGAGCGTGGGCTTGATCCAGGCGGCAGCGACGGTTACAGCCGGGCAAGAGTTCACCTACACCGTCGCCGTGACGAACAGCGGGCCGTCCACGGCGATGGCCGTCGTCCTCACAGATACGCTGCCCTCGGCGTTGGCCTACGTTGGCGCCGAGGTGAGCTTGGTTGGCGGAAGCTGTCAGGCCGCCGATGTGGGCGTCACATGCACATTGGGCACGTTGTCCTTGCATCAAACCGCCTGGGTGACGATGACGCTGGCGGCGGATCCCGGCGCTAGTGGTCAAGTGGTCAGCACCATTACAGCGGCGAGCTTGGAGGTAGATCCAGATATGGAGCATAATACCTTGGACATTCCGACCACGATCCTTGCCTCGGCGGAGGGAGGAGCCATCTACCTACCGCTGGTGATGCGGTCGTCATCCCCGTAAACAGAAAGCCGGCCCAGGATAACGGGTAAAACCGGTGAGAAGCTGGAGAAGATCTCCGGTTCATGCCGGAGGTCTTTTGGGGGAATTCGAAGCAAAACGACTGGAAAATCGCTCTCGTGTCATTTTTTAAATCTGGTGGCATTCATAGAGTTAGGAGACTCCCTCCGTCTCAGAAAGCGATATGGGTTTGATTTAAGGTCATTCTAGGGGGATGGTTCACAAGCAAGCAGAATTTGGGGGATGGTTCAGAAATAGGTTGACGCTTTTGTATCCATCCTTCTTCTACGGGCACTGAAGTACCCTGGAAAGGCCTCCTTGGCCCTAAGGCCCAATGGCCGAGGGGTCGGCCAACCGTCTGCCTTCGCAGACGGCCTATGCATCCTCGAAGGAGGATGCCCGGCGCGCAGCGCCTCTCGAAGGGACTTCCGTAGGTCAGTAGACCTACGGGTCTACGATAGTCGCTGACAGAGTGTAAACCTAATTATCCCGGAAAATGAACCATCCCCAAACTTGAGAACCAAATAATTAGAAAAGAGGTCTGAATCGCACTTACATACTGCCCCGTACTTTAATTGCAAAACTATGTTACTAAAGTAGTTCCAGAAATTAAAACCTCCCAAACCTGATGCTTTTTCCTCGGAAAACTCCCCGCTTTTGGGAGACTTATTTTCTTGGAACGGCCTAAATACCGAGAACTGTCGCTTGTGTACACACTTTTTGCGGTACTTATATGTCTAGGGTGGAGTCAATAAAGGCTTTCGTGTGGTGCGCGACTGACTATGTCCAGAGATGTGTTATGGTGATGACGTTATAATTATTGCGTCATCCTGATCGCAGAGATCCGTCGATTGTACTATATAATAGAGGTGGGTAGGTTTTTGTGCAATCATGGAGGATCAAATGTTTAAGAGAAAACTCCTAGCGAAACTTATTCTTTTAATGCTCTTGGTTTGGGGCGTTAAACCGATACAGGTTCTGGCTGATCCTGACAGTTACCTGGACTATATCGGCCCCACAGCTGGTGATAGTGAAACCCAGGTGACCCTTTCAGCTATGCATTTAGATGATAATGATGATCCGATTGTCGGAAGCCCGTTGCTCTTCACATTGGATGGGCTAGGGGTTGTCACAGGTACAACGAATATCAGTGGCGTGGCCAGCGTCCCCTTAGATTTGAACATCGCCCCTGGCCAGTATGACCTGACTGTGGCCTTTACCGGCACGCTGGGTCTGCCTCCAATTTCTATCCAGCAACCTTTTACGGTGACCTCGCCTTGGTCTGAATGGAGGCAGGATACGCAGGCCGATTTCCAGTCTGATCTTCTGACCGCCGTTGACGTGATTACGTCCGGCGCTGTCCTGTTGGAACAGACTTTGGTTGGTGAGGAGGAGTCGGGGAGCTTCTCGATACCGGGACAGGGCGTGCCCCTGAAAACCTGGCATCAGACGGATTGGACAGGCGGTCCGGGTCAGGAAATCTGGACTGACGAGACGCGCTACGACTCGGCTACCGGGATCGATGATACCATCCCAGGGCAATTACGCTTGAGCTTAACCTCTGGCGGCGACCTTCTGTTCTCTGACGATTTTAGTCGCCCAGAGCCGGTGCCCTTTACTTGGATTGTGCCAGACACAAGTGCGAATGGCCATATCAACTATGGCGTGTTCAATATCGAAGAAGGCTTCCTCCGCACTGAGACCAAGCCAGGTCATTACGGGCTTGCCTACACCGATACGATAACGATAAGTGATCGCACGGTGGAAGCAGACATCCGTTTTCCCCCAAGGCCTCCGATAACTCCAACAACTACGACGGTAGGCGGCGGCATTTGCGGACGATTGAATCCTGCCAGTGGACAACGTTATACTTTATGGATTGATCCTGAGCCAGCGCCGGGGGAGTGGGCGTCGATTTATATCCTTAAATTTGACAATTGGTATTGGAGCGTAGTTACCGATACGATCCTGGCTCAAGATTACATCACTGAAGGTGTGGGGAGTGACTGGCATCACATTAAAATGACGTTTAGCGGGGATCAAATCGAGGTGTACTATGACGGCGCGCCAACTCCCATCATCACGGCGACCGATAGCACTTATGCCAGTGGCCATATCGGCGTTGACTTTTGGAACTTAAGCAGCACGAGCGGCGTTGGCCCCTCTTACAATAACTTTGTTGTGCGCGATAGCGCGGATCAAGTTGTGTTCAGCGACGACTTTGGCCCGGATACAATCGATCCATGGGTCGAACAGCTAGGCGCCTGGACGGTGACGGATGGTCTTCTCCAAGGGAGCAGCGATCTCACCCAATATGGTTATGTTTATACCGATACGACCTGGTCTGACTACATCCTCGAAGGGCGGGTGAGAATACCGAGCGACGCCTTCGGCGGCGGGATCGGAGGGCGTTTGAACCCGGCGACCGGCGCCCACTATGCCGCGTGGATCTACCCGAGTAGCAACCAATTGAGCTTGGTCAAGTTCTCTACGTGGAGTTACTCAGAGACATTGACGACAACGAGCCTCCCAGCTCCGGGCGCCGATTGGCGCGCGCTGAAGCTCGACCTCCAGGGAGATCGCATCCGCGTTTACTATGACGGCGATTTGGTAATAGATCATACGGACAGCGTCGATCCCTACCTGAGCGGGGGCATCAGCGTGGATATGTGGACGGCGTCAGGCTACGGCGGGCCATACGGCATCCAGGCCGATGATATTATCGTTCACACGCCGGGCGAATATGGCATCGGCGGGAGATTGCTCTCCTCCGCCTTCGAGGGCGGGACGGATGCTCTGTGGCAGGCCATCGCCTGGGACGCTACAACAGGTGTCAGTACGAGCATGCGCGTTCGTACGCGCACGGCTGACGAGGCGACCCAAATGGATACTGCGCTTTGGTCAGATTGGTATGTTGCCAGCGGCGCGCCGGTGACCAGTGACGACCGCCGCTGGATTCAGTATCAAGTCGAAATGAGCAGCACCGATACCGCGATTACACCTGCCCTTTATGAGCTAACCACCACCTATACCATCAGTGGCGCGGATGTGTGGAACTACCGGCGTCGCCTGTTCATCGATAACAACGTCGCCGATGAATTGCCGGCAGGCTATTCCGTCAAACTGACATTGGATACCGCGACGCTCGTGAGTCAGGCCAAGCTGCGCCCCGATGGCAACGATCTGCGCGTCGTGTGGGACAATAATGGAACCTTGGTGGAACTTGATCGCGTGGCAGAGACGGCCTTCAACCAACCTGATACCGAGATCTGGTTCAAGACTCAGGCGCCCATTTCAGGGAATGGGCGCGATAGGAGCTATTACATCTACTACGGTAATCCCTATGCCGGCACACCGCCGGCTGATCCCGCTGAGGTCTATTTGCTCTGGGATGATTTCAGTGGCAGTGAGCTTGATCCCCGTTGGGATGTCACCGACGGCTTAGTCAACGTCTCTGATGGCCAGGCGCACCTGTTTGTTCGTACGAATATGATTGATACAATCTCTTACACACACGCCGCGCTGGAAACTCGATTACAATTAGGCGGCGACGATGACGATGCTTGGTGGGGTTGGCAGGAAATTCCATCATATGCCGAGAACCGGATCGTTTTTAAGGAAT
>JAAAOZ010000110.1 GCA_009908585.1 Chloroflexota bacterium | reverse complement strand
GCATCGTGGGCAACGGCTACCCCTACGCCGTCGAGACCGCCGACGCCGTGGCCGTCATCACGATGCAGGACCGCGAGCGCTTCTACCGCGTCTTCCAGGCCTTCGTCGAGCGTGAGGGCCTGCCGCTCAGGTTCTCGCGGAAGATGGTGAGTAAGCGGGGAAGACGATAATCGTTCTTAGTTGATATAGGGAGCAAAGAAATTATGTCAGAAGATCCAGGTAAGACGAAAGTAGAGAATTTGTTGCAAGCTGTTCACGATGGGGACTATGTGATTCCCTATTTCCAACGAGGATACGAATGGGAACCTACTATGGTTTCCGACTTGATCGTTTCCATTCTCCAAGATTATTACGCAGGACTATTGCTTTTCTGGGAACTTGATGCGGATAAATCTGAGAAGCAGGTCTGGGACCCTGTGTGGGGCGCGAAAAGAGGTAATCATCCGACAAAGGCGATTTTGGATGGACAGCAGAGGTTGGCGTCTTTGTACTACGCGATTTACAATCCGAAAAAGAAGTTTCCTAATCGCAAGACGTACTATCGATGGTATCTCAATTTGGACAAATGTCTCAACGAAGAATATGGGGAAGCTGTGGACTATCGTTATTCGTTTTACCATCGCTCCATAGCCTCCTTGAAGCAACGTCGGGATGAATGGATTGAAAAGGGTGTTATACCTTTGGCGATCCTCTCCGACTCTAAATATCTTACCACCAGTGAGTTTGAATTGTGGATACAGGATTACGTTCGTGATAGAAAAGAGCGTGATATTATTCCTGATAATGTAACATCTTTCGGGGTGTCCAATGTCGTTCGGGGTATATTGGAGTATCAGTTCATCGTCACTACTTTGAGCAAAGAGCGTGATGTGCATGATATTTGCAATATTTTCGCGCGTATTAATCAGAAGGGTATGCGATTATCCACATTTGATTTGATGAATGCATTTCTATATCCCCATGGCATTGAGTTAAGGAAATGGTGGGAGGCCCTGGATAATCCCAAGCTTGAAGCTGTGGATCGAAATATGAATGAGTACTTGCTCAAACTCATATCACTTTACTTGCAAGGATATTGTTCATCCAAGTATATCTACAATTTGATTCCAGGACAGGAAACTAAGAAGCGATTGCCCTCGGGTAAGATGGAGGATGTGGTTCTTGTTAAAGACCAAGATGATTTTACGAGATTATGGGAACAGGCTTGTCGGTATGCTGAGAAAGCTCGCGAAGTCATTATGAACGTCGGGCATCGAGATTTTGGTGCAATTAAAAGTAAGTTCATACCCAATACTACGATTGTACCTGTTTTGGGAGCGGTGCTGTGGAAATATGAACAACGTCAGCCAAAGGTAACTGATTTCAGACCGCATTTGAGTAGGTGGTATTGGTCTGCGGTATTCTCTGGAGACTACAGCGGTTCTTCAGATACCATTATGGCGAAGGATTTTCGAGATTGGGAACGGTGGTTAGAAGAGGGACGCGAGGTGGAGCGAGCGAGCCGAGTGGATGAGGATTTCATTCAAAACGAATTGGATCTTAGTCGCGTTAAACGAGGGTCGCAATACAATGCCGTGTTGTGTATGCTGGCCTTGAATAATGCGCGCGATTTCTTCACAGGACGGCCTTTGGCCACAGGAGACTATATTGAGGAACGGATTAATGATCATCATATTTTTCCTGTCAAAGTCAAAGGGCTTCCTTTGGAAACAAGTAGAGAGTTTAAGACTTGTCGAGATTCGATTTTAAATCGAACCTTACTCCTTGATCAGACGAACAAGCACGAGATTAGCAATGACAAACCCTCTGTATACTTGAAGCGATTGATGGAGCAAGAGGGAATAGATGACAGAGGGCAGTTGGGGGAATTGATGGAAGCTCATTTTATATCCAGCGAAGCCTTGGATTGTTTATTCCGTGATGATTTTGATGGTTTTATTGAAGAGAGAGAAAAAACTATTAAGGCTCATATCCTTGCGCATGTGTCTCTGTAAATCGCTGCTCGGACATCTGGGCTAATAGATTTAGCCCGCAGGGCTTGGCCCTTTTAGCCCGGATGTTTACGTCCGGGCGATGGCCGGCATCGCTTCCCGCCTATCATTGACGTTCTCTAGCTAGTCGAATCATCTCCTGAACTGAAAGGAAAGACAAATGACCCATACGCTCGGCAAACTCATCAAATCCAACGCGCACACCGATTACGTCTGCCAGATCTACGGCCCGCGTGAAATCGAAACGCCGCCCGCGCCCGCCGACTACGCCTTTGGCGCCTTCGTGCGCGGGGCGCTTGCTCATTGATGATACGCTGGCGCATCACACGAAGTGCAGCATTGAAGAACTGGCGCATCTGAAGGATCATACGCTCGACCGCTATGTATGGCCGCACAACGTGGTAACCAGCTACTATCTAAATCGGGCGGATCAGTTTCCGGTCGACTTTCGCCTATACCTTCAGTTCCGTAAGAAGAAATGGCTGGAGATGTTGGCCGACTTAACTGAATCATTGCGGGGCAATCCCACGTTGGAGGGCTACCGGCGCTATTTGGTCAGTCTGCTCGCCTATGATGTGCGCCGGCAGCAGTATCGGCCCAAGACCCCCCTGGCTGCGGAACTGGTACGCCAAGCGGTGGCCCTGGGACTTCCTTTCGATGTAGTGCTCTTCGATGGGTGGTACTGTCGGTGGCGGCGTATGCTGACCGCCTGGAGCTAAGCAAAACTCCAACCTTCTACGTCACCAATCGGCGGGACTGGGAAGCCAAGCGGATGTTGATGACGCATCTCGACCGATGGCCCACAGAAACCTTCAACGAAGACGTCAAGGGGTGCCTGGGCTTTGAAGATTATCAGCTACGCAAGCTTCACGGTATCAAGCGTCATTGGTACCTTGCTTTCGTAGCGTATTCTCTTCTGGGTGACCAAGGGCCACCAGGACGCTCGCGTTGGGCGGTGCGGGGCCGGTTTCAATCGACCGGTCAACGGTGCCAAGCGGTGGGAGAGGAATTGCTCGGCCACTTGATCCACTGGATCATTCAACAAATCGAAGCTGGAAGCACGCCGAACAAGGTGTTACAACAACTGCTGGCTTGAGTTTAACCCTAGATTATTTTTCAATAACCGGGCGAGTCAGCTTTGAAATCTTGAATTTAGCCGGTCGTTGGGCGTTGGCTCTGATCATTCGTTTGTTAAAGTTCGCGACATCTGGAATGAGACTTTATCGCAAAAATCGAGATTTCGTATCACCTCCAACGCCTAGTATAATATCCTGGAGACTGCTGTGCAGCCTTCCTAATATGAGCGTCCGACTTTTTGACTTTCCGACCTTTGACGTTCTAACTTTTGACCTTCGACTCCTTTGACTTTCAACTTTAAACTTGCAACCTGAAACTTTTAACTTGCAACTTTTAACTCCCAAGGAGGTACCCATGCCTAAAGAAATCGAACGAAAATTCTTAGTCCAGAAGGCCCCGGCTTGGACGAGCCTGCCGGGCACGCAATATCGCCAGGGCTACCTGAACACCACCAAGGAGCGGATCGTGCGCGTGCGCACCATCGGCGACCAGGGCTATCTCACCGTCAAGGGCCTGACCGTCGGCGCGACGCGGCTGGAGTTTGAGTACGAGATCCCCCTCGCGGACGCCGACACGATGTTGGACGACCTCTGCGAGCGCCCGCTGATCGAGAAGCGCCGCTATAAGGTCGAACACGACGGCCTCATCTGGGAGATCGACGAGTTCTTCGGCGAAAACGACGGCCTGATCGTCGCCGAGGTCGAGCTGGAGAGCGAGGAGCAGAGCTTCGAGAAACCGCCGTGGATCGGCGAGGAGGTCACGGGCGATCCACGCTACTTCAACTCCAACCTCGTCCAGCATCCCTACACCGAATGGGAGACCAAATGACCGAACACACCCCCACCTGCCAGGCCGTGATCTTCGATATGGACGGGTTGCTCTTAGATACCGAACCAATCTCCAAGCGAGCGTGGCTGCGCGCCCTTGAGGCGTGGGACGCCACGCTCACGGACGAGGTCTACCTGCAATTGGTCGGGCGGACGGTGGCGGACACCGTGCGTATCCTCTCCGAAACGCTGGGGCCAGACCTGCCGATCCCGGCAGTCCGTACACAGAAGGACACCCTCTTCGAGGAGATCATCGCGGACGAGGGCATCCCGCTCAAGCCGGGCGCGGTTGCGCTGTTGGATTATCTTGAGCGCGCCGGGTATCCCAAGGCCGTCGCAAGCTCGACGCCCAAGGCGGGCGTCTTACAGCGCCTCTCGATGACGGGATTGCGCGAGCGCTTCTCCGTCATCGTCGGCGGCGACGAGGTGCGGCGCGGCAAACCCTCCCCCGACATCTTCTTGGCCGCCGCCGAGCGCTTGGGCGTCGCGCCAGAGGGTTGCTGGGTGCTGGAGGATTCCGAGTACGGCATCGCAGCGGCGCACGCCGCCGGCATGACGCCCATCATGATCCCCGACCTCAAACCGCCCTCGGCGGAGACCGCCGCCTTAGCCTACCGCGTGCTTCCCTCCCTGGCGGACGTGCAAGCGATGTTCTCTACCTTCCGGGAAACTTCTGCCAATCTTCTCCAGACAAAACCATCCAATTAAACTGGGACCCTTGTTGTTTTGATGCTTTGTTTGCTTTGATAGCCCGGTCGGAATACCATTCCAACCTACAATGCACCCCTTTGTTGTTTTGATGTTTTGCCATTTATTGCTTTGACGCTGTGCCATTATGAACTATTCAATCCCTAATCCCATACCACAGACCGAAGATGCCGCTGAGACCCTCCACACCCTGGAGGGTACGCTGGAGCGTCTCACCTTCCAGAACGAGGAGAACGGCTACACCGTCGCCAAGCTGATCCCCACGGATAAATCCTACGAGGTGACGGTCGTCGGAGTGCTGACGGGCGTGAACGTCGGTGAGTCGGTCAGGTTGCGAGGCGTCTGGACGACCCACCCCAAATACGGGCGCCAGTTCGAGGTGCGCACCTATACCGTGAAGCTGCCCGCCACGCTGGAGGGCCTCCGCAAATATCTGGGCAGCGGCTTGATCAAGGGCATCGGGCCGGTGAACGCCGGGCGCATCGTCGATTACTTCGGTCTCCAGACGCTGGATGTGATCGAGGAGGACGTGGATCGGCTGCGCGAGGTGCCCGGCATCGGCCCCAAGCGCGCCTCGAAGGTCGCGCAGGCCTGGGAGGAGCAGAAGCACATCAAAGAGATCATGCTCTTCCTACAAGGGCACGGCGTCAGCACCGGGCTGGCGGTGAAGATCTTCAAGGCTTACGGGGAAACGGCCATCGGGATCGTGCGCCACGACCCGTACCAGTTGGAGAAGGACATCTACGGCATCGGATTCAAGACCGCCGATAAGATCGCGCGCCAACTGGGCATCGCGCCGGACGCGCCGACGCGCATCCAGGCCGGGCTGCGCTACGTGTTGGGCGCCTTCAGCGACGACGGCCACTGCTACGCCACGCGCACGCGCCTCCTCACCCAGGCGGCGCAACTGCTGGAGGTGACCTCGGCGCAGTGCAGCGAGCAACTGGCCGCGCTCATCGCGCAGGAGGAGATCATCGTCGAGATGGTCGGGGCGGGCGAGACAGAGGGCGACGAAAATGGTGAGGAGCACGAGGCCATCTATCTGCCGCCGTTTTACTACGCCGAGCGCGGCGTCGCGAACAAGCTGCGCCTCCTGCAACGCACGCCGCGAGATCGGCTGGCGAACTTTGAGGAGGTGGCGTGGGAGAAGGCCTTCGAGTGGCTGGACGACCGCGCCGATTTTCGCTTAGCCGAGCAACAGCGGCGCGCCATCCAGATGGCCCTCACCGAGAAGGTGAGCATCCTCACCGGCGGGCCGGGCACCGGCAAGAGCACCATCGTCGGCAGCATCATCCAAGTGCTGGGCGCGAAGGGCAAATCCGTGCTGCTGGCGGCGCCCACGGGCCGCGCGGCCCAACGCTTGGGCGAGATGACGGGCCTGGAGGCCAAGACGATCCATCGGATGCTGGAGTTCAATCCCAACCAGGGCAACCGCTTCCTCAAGGACCGCGAGAATCCGCTCGACGCCGATATGCTGATCGTCGACGAGGCCTCGATGATCGACATCCTGTTGATGAACAACCTGCTCAAGGCGGTGGCGGCGGGGATGCACCTGCTCTTGGTCGGCGACGTCGATCAACTGCCCTCCGTCGGGCCGGGCAACGTGCTGCGCGACCTCATCGCCAGCGAGACGATCCCGGTGACGCGCCTGCAGACGATCTTTCGCCAAGCCGAAGACAGTTACATCGTCGTCAACGCCCACCGCATCAACGAGGGCCGCCTCCCCATCTTCGCGCAGGATGCGCGCGACTTCTTCCTCTTCCGCCGGCCCGACCCGGACGACGCGGCGGATTGGGTGATCGACATCGTGGCCAATCGCGTCCCGCGCAAGTTCGGCTACGATCCCCAGGCGGCGATCCAGGTGCTCAGCCCGATGCATCGCGGATCGGCGGGGGTCAGCGCGCTGAATCGCCGCCTCCAAGAGACGCTGAATCCGCCGACGGAGAGGCGCGCCGAGACGCCGCACGGCTCGCGCGTCTTTCGCGTCGGCGACCGGGTGATGCAGATTCGCAATGACTACGACCG
>JAAAOZ010000407.1 GCA_009908585.1 Chloroflexota bacterium | reverse complement strand
GGCGACCGCCGTCCGCCCGGCGCCATCCCGATACTCCACGTAGACGGCGTGACTGCCCGGCTCCGTGCTCGCTAACTGCCAGGGGAGCAGCGGCTCCCACGGCTGCCACGGGGCCTCGTCGAACTCTGGCGTGTCATTCAATCGCACCTCAATCGCCTTGCCGATCCACGCCCCTTCGCCCAGCGGCTCCGCCTGCTCGTTGGTGAGCCGCACCGCCACCTGCGGCGAATCCGTGGTCTCCGCGCCATCATTAATGAAGATGGGCAGCACGCCAGGACGCGATCCCATTGTGATGACGAAATAACGCACGCCGTCTGCGTCCTCGTCGTAGCCGATGCCCACCTCGCGATAGCGCGGATCGCTGAGTAACTCCCACTGCTCCGGGTTGTTGCGGAACCAGTTGACCGCGTCCGCCGCGTCGCCCAGCCCCATCCAATTCACCTCGCTCGTCAGCAGGCCATCGTTCCAGGCGCGATAGCCCGCCTCGCGGATGCGCTGCCGATAGGTCGAGCCGTCGGAGCCTTCGGAGGCAGCGCGCCCAAGCTGCGAGATATCCTCGGCGTGACGCTGCGCGGCCTGCGCCAACAGCGTCGAGAATCCCAGCGGCGCCAGCCCCGCGTCGAGCCGCGCCTGGTTGAGCAATTGGTAGTACTCGCCGGCGGGATCATCCTGAGCCGCTGCGGGCGTGACGAGGGCAAATCCCAGCAACAGCAGGGCTAGCAATAATCGGGTCACCCTTGCGAAGGTTGCGGATGGCCCTGGTTTCGGCGTTATCTTCGGTCGTCCAGAAGGCGTGCAGTTTGAAATTTCTTTCTTAACCTTCGCAAGGTTTCTAGAATTATGCATCAGCAACCTCCTCGATCTCAACCTGAGCGGCGCGAAGTTCGGTCAGCAACTCAGGCGTGGCGGCCATCAGGGGATCGGGGGCCGCGACCGTCCACGGTGCGCCGCTGCACGTCGCGAGCACACCGCCTGCCTCCTCGACTAGGAGCGCGGCCGCCGCTTGATCCCACGGGTGAATATGCCGGTGGAGATAGGCGTCGAACCAGCCGGCCGCGACGTAGGCCATCCCCAGCGCCGCCGAGCCTAAGACGCGCACCGTCCGGGCGCGCGCCAGCAGGCCGGTGACCAGCGTTAGATGTTGCGCGCGCCGCGCGGGATCACGCGGGATGTCGCTGCCGAGCACGGCGCGGTTTATCGTCGTGGTAGCAGAGGTGTGGATCGATTGTTCGTTGAGCCGCGCGCCGCCGCCGCGATACGCCGCGAAGCAATAATCGCGTAGCGGTTCTACGATCACGCCGACGACGGGGCGCGCATCTTCTCCTGGCGCCTCTGCCGCTACCGCCGCAATCGAGAGGCTGAAGTTGGGATTGTGGCGCGAGAAGTTCGTCGTCCCATCGATGGGATCGATGAGCCAGCGCACTGGCGCTTGCGTCGTCGCATCATCTTCACCTTCGCTCTCTTCGGTGATGATCGCGTGCTGCGGAAAGGCCGCCCGCAGACGCGCCACGATCCGCTTCTCGACCTCCAGATCCACGTCGGTCACGATGTCGCGGAAGCCCTTCTGCTGGATCATGTGCGTCGTCCCGTAGCGTTGCCGCAGCAGTTCCCCGGCCTCCGCCGCGATCTCCTGCACAATCTCGGCCCAGCGTTTGAGATCGCTCATGGCGTCATCTCCGAGGGCGCGCCGAACGGCTCATTGCACGTCGCGACGGTCGCCTCTAAATAGGTAGCGGGGACGAGATCGCTGCCGAGTGAAAGTAAGCCCTGCAACAGCGCCGCGCGGCACGGCAGGAGGTTGGTGTAGCGCGGCCACGCGACCCAACTTCCCTCCTCGGCAGCGGTCAGCGCCAGATCGAAGAGCGCCGTTTGGGCCAGCGAGGGACTGTTGATGAGCAGCTCTTCGATCAAGGCGGCGCGCACGGGCAGGTAGCGCGTCTCCTCGTACCATAGCATCTGTGCGGTGGGAGAGTAGAACCAGGTGAGCGCCTCGCGGGCGGCCGCGCGTCGCGCCCCCTCCGGCGCGATGGACATCAGGCCCGGCCCGTACCAGAGCGACGTGCTCTCCCCTGCCGGGCTGGGCAGCGTGGTCACATCTAAGACGAAGTTGCGATCCTCGCTGATGGTCTGTTCGATTTCATCTAATTGCAAACTGGATTCGACCAACATCGCCATCCCACTGTTGCTGAGTTGTTGCCTGCCGATACCCGCCGGTTCGTAGACGGCGCCGCATGTCTCATTCAGGAGGGTGTTAAGCACGCTGACGGTCGCGATGCCGGCGGTATCGTCGAAGGTGTAGCGCCCATCGTCCCCCACGATGGGCGAGCCGCCCGACGTCAGAAAGGCCATCAGGATGCTCGCGCGGCCAGGGAAGCCTACGCCGATGTGCCCCACCTGCGGATCGGTGGCCGCGCACGCGGCGCGCCGGAACTCCTGCCACGTCGCCTGCTGCGGATCGTAGCCCAGATCGCTCATCCAATCGGTGTTGTAATAGAGCAGGTAGGTCACCAGGCCCAACGGCAGCGCCTGGAGCCGGCCATCGACGGTGTAGAGCGCCTCCGCCATGGGCAGCAGATCCGCGCGCGCGATCTCCGATGCCCAGCCAGCGTCCGGCTGGCTTGCATCGTCCCGCAGATACACTTCCAGATCCTCCGGCCAGACGACGACCAAATCCGGCTGATGTTCCGGCGTCGTCGCGGCCAACTTTGTCTGAATATCCTCCTGGTATTCGGTGATGAGTAGGATCTCGTCGCCGTGCTCCGCGTTGAACTGGTCGCTCTGCGCCTGGAGGGCCTTTGCCTTCGCGCCGTGGAGCGTGTGCCACAGCACGATGATCTGCCGATCCCCGGAGTATACGACCGAAGCTGGCACGCATCCGCTGGTGGCTAAGAGGGATATGATCATGAGCAACAATATCGAGTAAAATGAAAATGACTTGATTTTCATACGGTTTCCTATTGAATTCGGGTTTGTATTAGCCTGCCGTCGTTTTCCGCCGGATGAGGCTGTGCAGGAGTTGAATCTCCTCCACGCCCGTCCAGCGCAGGAAGAGTAAGTAAATCACGCCGCCCGTGCTGCTGGCTAACAGGACGCGGATCGCGTAGCCCATCGCGCCGGGGTAGACGATGTTCCTGGTCCATATCAGCATCCCGGCGGTGGGCGGCGCCCGCCAGAGCCAGTAGCCCGGTGTGTCCCACATTGTACGGCCCCAACTGCCCGATTTTGCGCCGGAAGAGGTAGAGCATCAGCAGCGCGTGCGCTGTCAGTTTGAGCGAGTTGGCCAGGATCAACAGCCAGAGTTGCGGCGGCGCGAAGAGGGTGGGGAGCAGCGCCATGCCGACGTACAGGATCACCGTCGCGACGCCGACCAAGGCCGGCGTCCAGGTGTCTTTCCTCGCGTAGAATGCGAAGATCAGTGGCTGATCTAACGCCGCGAAGATCAGACCCAGCACCGAGAAGCGCAGCGCCTGCGCCGTGGCTAACGTGTCGGCGGGCATAAATTCGCCGCGCTGGAAGAGCAGCGCGACCACCGGCTCTGCCAGGACGAGCAGGCCCACGGCGGCGGGCAATACCAGCACGAGCACCAGTCGTAGCCCTCGGGCCAGCGTCGCGCGGAAAGCCTCGTCATCGGCGTTGGTTGCGTAGCGCGAGAGCGTGGGCAGAATCGCGACGGAGACGGCGGTGACGACCAGGCCGAGCGGCAATTGGATCAGCGTGGCGGCGTATTTCATCCACGCGATGCCGCTGGGGCCGGTGCGCGAGGCCAGGTTGAAGCTCAGCGCGACAGCCAATTGATCGACCAGCAGCCCCAGGCCGATGGGCAAGTAGAGCCGCCCGATGGTGATCAGCGCGGGGTGGAGGGGGAAGGGCGAGCGCCACCGGAGCTGCAACTCGGTCAGATCCGACCACTGGAAGGCGACCTGAGCGATGCTGGCGAAGAGCAGGGCCAGCGCCAGGCTGTGGACGTCGACCCAGCTTTGGCCCAGCAGGATGACGACGAGCACGCGCGTGGCGTTGGAGATCGCGGGCGTGAAGGCGGGGCGATTGAAGCGTTGGAGCGCGTAGAGCGCGCCGGAGAGGATGCCGGAGACGTTCAAGAAGAGGATGGCCGGCGCCGTGATGCGGATCATCGCGATGGCCTGCGCGAGATACGCCGATTCCAGCCCGACGCCTAAGGCTTTGGCGATCCACGGCGCACCGATCTCCACCAGGAGCAGGAAGCCGCCCAAGAAGAGGGCCAGGAACGAGAGCAGGAAGTTGAGGAGCGACCACAGCTCCTCTTGATCGGAGAGATGCGCGTAATCGGAGAAGACGGGCACCAGCGCCGAACTGAGCATCCCGCCGACGAGTTGATCGTAGAACATCGTCGGTACCTGCGAGGCCACGTCGAAGGCGCTGTCCGCCCCGCCCGCGCCGAAAAAGTACGACTTGACCATCTCCCGGACAAGGCCCAGCGCGCGGCTGGCGAAATTCCCAACGGAAATCAACGCCGCCGCGCGAGTGACTCGCTTCGCTTCTCCGGCCAATTGTGTTTCTTCACTCATTACAGTTAGGCATTCTACCCGCTTTTAGCTAAGTGACAAGGATTGGGGGAGGAGGGGCACCCGAAGCAGGTCTGAAGTGTCCACGTACATATAAATCTAAGGCCGGGGCGATTTGTTGAATCGTCTCGGCCTTTTTACGAAGACAGAGAATTGCCAATCTCGATTTCTTTTGAGGTGATACTTTTACGTGGTATAATTATGTAGAGGGAAGTGCGATACAAATAACAAGTGCAAATCATCAAGAGGGTAAAGTATGGAGCAGACATTTTGAAAGGGTTGCGCGAGTTCGAGATTGAACTAGAATAACGACAGAAGAGGGAAGGAGCAGGAAGCGGACAAGATAGAGAACGGCGAGGTGAACATGGGATGGATTCAGTTGCGAGAGAATCGCCAGCGGGTGCGAAAAGCCCTGAAGCAAGGCTATGTTGACGAGGTAGTAGCGTGCCGAGCGACGGCGTTTGATGAACTGGTGGGGGCGATGAACGCCTTTGGCTATTGGGAGCAATTGGAGGAGATAGAGATCGCCTTGGAGAAGGATGAGGATGATGTACCGAGCGCCCTCCTGCTGCGCGAATTAGCCGTATTGCCGTTATTACGGATTCCGAATCCATATCAGGCGCCCACGTATCTATTTCAAGACCACGGCGTGCTGCGCTTTTTGGGATTCACCTTGGCCCAGATTCGGGATGGATTCAACGACAAGGGGGTACGGAGTACCACGGGGCAAGCGCGGATGCGCCCGCATCATCGGGACACCTTGTACAATGGGCTGAAGGCCGTGGAGTTGCCCAGCATCCCGCGGTTTCGGGACGCCCATCGCCAGGGGATGATCGAGCATGACTTGTTAACGGGCGGGATCTTCGCCATTGACGGGACCGGCGTCCGTCACAGTGACTACCACGTGGTGATCCTACAACAGGTGGGCGAGGCGGTCCCGTTTGTGGTTGATTGGCGGGTCCAAGGGCCGGGGCGAGAACTGGCGGCGGGACGGGAGATGGTGAGCACGCTGCGGGAGGAGTTGGGGGCCGCGGCCATCGAATGGCTGTTGATGGATGGGGCTTATGTGGATGGCGAATGGCTCGCCAAACTCCAATGTCAGGAGATCGGGGCGGCCGTTCGGGTGTATACGGAGATGAAGATCTTTGAGGAAATGCTGTCCTTGACTTCCTTCCCGGAGTCGGGCTTTGAACCCTACACCTACGTCCGGACCATCCAAGGTCACAAAGAGCAACACACCGTGGAGTTAGCGTTGCTGCACGATATGACGGCCTGGCCCAGCTATTGGAAAGCGTGGCGGAAGCTGAGTGATGATCCCAGCACCGACTGTCCGGGTCTGAGTGGCCTACTCATTCGGGAGGAACGGGAAAATGAGGCCGGGGAGACGGAACAGATCGTCTGGGGGCTGGTGTTCACGCGCCCCGTTGCCAGTCGCGAAGCAGCGTTTGAACTCTGGCGCCAGCGGTGGGGGGTGGAGAACCAAGGCTTTCGGGAGTTGAACCAAGGAGGATGGCTGGAAAGTCAGACCTGGGGCCGAAGTGAAGCCGCGATCCGCACCTCTATTGCCCTCAAAATCGGCGCCCATAATTGCTATTGCCTGATGCGGACTCCCCTGGGCGCCGAGTTAGCTGTGACCGGCTTACGCGACTTGCAGCATCATCTCTTCGGCTCTCCTCCGCAGGTGATGGTGATTGTTGAGGATGAATATGTGCTGATGACAGCGGAAGAATTGGTCACCTCCCTGGGCGTCGAGGTGTCCACGCTCCTCGATCCCACCCTCCGGGAGAGTCCCACTTAGGGCCGGTTAGGCCCGGCATAGAGCGTGGTCCGCTTGACGAGACATAGCCCATATTGCGACTCTGAACCTGCCATCGAGCGCAGGCATAGGTATCCTTGTCCATCGAGGCCGCGGCGAGGACCGTTTCTTCAAAATCATGCCCGCCAGCAGCGAGGGAAAATCGCAACCACCGGGGCTTACCCGAGGCATCAGGAGCTTGCGCAATGAAATTTATGGATATATTTATCTCCTGATATTGTAAGTTGCATTCACGCTGACGGCTATTCGCTTATCTCCCCCATCCCTAGCGGCTTTCAAAATGTCTGGGAT
>JAAAOZ010000077.1 GCA_009908585.1 Chloroflexota bacterium | reverse complement strand
GTCAGCGATTCGATGATCTCCGGCAGGAAAGCAACCACATCCGTGCGATCCTTCGCGCGCGCCACAAAGCCGGTGAGGTGATCGGTGAAGACGATGCGCACATCTGGCTGGGTCGGATGCGGGTAGATGTAGCGAAGTTGCGTGATCTGATCGTTGACGTAGCTCTCCTCGCGGATCATCGTCAGGCCGTCGACCTCCAGGGGAAACGTCGCCGTCGGTTCCGAGAAGGCGCGGCGGAACTGGGCCTCATCGCCAACGCAGACCTCGACGGAGAGCGGGGCGACGGCGGGCGATTGCTCTGGGTTCGGCGGGCCGCTCTGCTTCAGCGCCTCGGCCATCGAGGCCGGGAAGAGGGAGACCACGCGCTCGACGGGGTAATCCTCCGGCGCGCCGGGGCCGTCGGTCGCGATCTCCTGCACCTCCCAATCCGCCGGATACTGGAACGCAAAGCCATAGTCGGCGTCCTGATAGATTTGCCATCCGCTCGCGCTGGCCTCATCAGCCCAATGCGCCGACGAGATCAACGACCGCAGGGCATCGTCCAATTCGGCGAGCTGATCGGCGGTCGGCGCGCTGGCGTAGAAATCCACGCCCAGGCGCTGCCCCGCGCGCTCGACCTGGACCAGGACGTGCGTTTCGGCGGTCCGGACGGGCGCTTTTGCGTCGCCCTGAGGCGCCCCACCGTAGGTTTCGAGTGTGAAGGATCGCCCCTCGCCCAAAGAGGTCGCCATCGGCTCGGCGGCCAAAATCTGCGCGGATGGTGGCAGCAGCACCGCTTCCATCTCCATCGGAGGCTCAAGATAGACCCAGTTGACGCCCACCTGCATTTCTCCATTCGCGTCCGGCGTCCAGGCCCATTCGGGATCAAGGCGCTGCCAGGTCGCGGGCGCCTCAAAGTGCAGGCGGATGTCGGGGATCATCGCCGAGGTGCGGGGCGCGGGCGCTTGCACATCCGGCGGCGGGCAGGTGATGTCCGTGATCTGCCACTGCCCCTCGATCACGACCAGCGTCACCTCGATGTCGTTTAGCGACTCATACTCGGTGCCCGCGTTCCAGACGCCGTGGACGGTCGTCGTGGCGGTGTCATCCGTCACGGTGGGCGTCTCGAAGACAAAGTGTTGGGGCCAATCCTGCGCACAGAGCACGGGATCGTAGCCGCCGCGCTCGAAGGAGGCGATGATGTCCGCGATCTTCTGCTCGGCTGCATCGCTCAGGTAGGGATTCGATTGGTAAAGTTTATCCACCAACGGATTGCCCTCATAGGCCAACCAGGCGGTGTAGAAGACCTCGACCACCTCGGCGGGGCCGGCATTCACGGCCGGTGCCGTCTCGCTTACGGGCGTCGCGGTCGGCGCCTCCGCTGCATCGAGTATGCCGCTCGCGCAGCCGGAGACCAACATCAAACCAACAAAACTCAACACAATCAGAGACCAAAACTTGGCTTTCATCACATCTGCTCCTTTTCTGAAAATATAGTGACTGTGATTTAGATTCAGGCGTTCGTTTCTGTACGGCTCGCCTTCACCTCTATAACGTCCAAGGTTCGGTCATCGTTCCCAAATTTACCTGGTCAGATGGATAGTTTCGGTTGTTTCCCACGTCATGCCGCCAATCGCATTACATGAAAAAGGCGCTGTGCTTTCGGCACAGCGCTCTGTGGTATTTCACTGTAGCGGCTAATCGTCCAAGGGCTTGATCTCGCCGGAACCACTTGTGTCGCTCTGCACATCTGGATCGCCGCGATAGCGGACATCGCCGCTGCCGCTGATCTCGGCGTCCAGCGTCTCCGTCGCCCAGATCGTCGCGGAGCCGGAACCGCTGACGTCGACGTTGGTGTGCTCGCTCTCCAAATCGGAGGCCTCGTAGCGTCCGCTGCCGCTGAGGTCAACCTCCTGTCGCTCTACGCGACCCTCCTCGATGGTCACCTTGCCCGTCCCGCTGATTTTCACCTCCAGGCGCGCGCCTTGCAACCGGTCGATCTCCACATCGCCCGTGCCGGTGATCTCCAACTCCGCCGTGTTCACGTCCAGGCTCTCGATCTGGACATCGCCCGTGCCGCTGACGGTGGCCGAGAAGCGCTTCGATTCAAGATCCGGCGCCTCGGCGCTGCCCGTGCCGGAGACGCTCAAGCTCTCCAGCGAGGGGATGGTGAGGTAAAACTCGATGGCATCGCGAGGCCGCAAGTTAACGCCCCGCTCCGTCTCGATGTGGAGCACGTCGCCGCGCACCTCCGTCTCGATGTGGTCGAGTAAGTTATCCTCGGCCTCGATGCGCAGGGACGTCTCTTCGCCAATCTCGATGTAGAGATCGCCGATGGTCGCGTTGCTGACGCCGCGCACCTCTTCAAGCCCCCGCACCTCTCGCGTCTCCTCGACGACGTCGCCCGATCCACGCACGCTCTCCCAACCCGGCATGACGCCGCACATCATACAACTGATGAGCATGCTGATGATTAATATGGATGTTCCCCAAACTTTCATTGTAGCCTCCGTTTTAGTCTGATAGTTGAATAGTCGTTAGTCAGATAGTCCCTGGGTTCCGTCCATGTTTTACGCGCGCGCCGCTATCGAGTTGCATCCGAAAACAAATCCTCACCGCGAAGGGCGCAGAGGTTGCAAATGTAAGGGTAAATTTACTCCTCTTGTGGAGGAACGTCTGCCAGCACTTCATTCAGTCGCGCTTGAATGCCGTGCCAGTGGCTGCCCTCCCAGTACACCTTGCCGCATTGATCGCAGCGCTGGAAGCGCTCGTGGGTCTGGGCGACGTAGGGCGGTACGTGCGGGCGCGCCTCGTCCTTGGTGATGGGGCGGAGCGGCACGTTGCACGCCATGCATCGCGCGCGCGCATCTGAGGGCGGCGGCCCCACCGCCGCGATGACCTCCTCCAGTTGCGGCTCCAACGTCTGCGCGTCGATCAACACCGTCCTCAAGCCCCGGCGCTTGGCCAGCTCATGATCCCGCGTGAGCAGCACGCGATCCTCCGCCCGTGCGCGATGCGCGATCTTGGCATCGGCGCCGCGCATGTAGAGCGTATCGTAGCCCAGCATGCGCAGCCACCGGGCCAACTTCCCCAACATCGCATCGGCCAACAGCTTAGATGACATTGACACAATCCTTAATTCTCAGTCCTCAGTTCTCAACCCTGTGATCTGTGACTAGTGTAACATATTTGACCCATCGCTCAAAGTAGGCGGAAGATCCATCTCCCCATTTTGGCAGTTGCATTTTCACTATTTCAGAGTAGAAAGGGGAGAGGCAGCGAAAACCGGTGCTTGTAATAGAATATATGTTCTGGTATCATGCGAGTAGGAGGTACAGCAGGAGCGCATGGCTAAACAAGAGACCCGATGGGTGTGTCAAGAGTGCAATTGGAGTTACGTCAAGCGGATGGGACGCTGTCCGCATTGCGGCGCGTGGGATTCGATGGACGAGGTGATGGTCGCGCCAAAGGACAGCGGAGGAGACGCCGGCCCCGTGCATCACGGCGCGCTGGCGCAGCGCCGCCCCCAGCCGCTGAGCAAAATCACCGCCGGGCCGGTGGATCGCTTGCCTATCCCGATGGGCGAATTCGCCCGTGTGTTGGGCGGCGGCCTCGTGCCCGGCTCGATGGTGCTGATCGGCGGCGAGCCGGGGATCGGCAAATCGACGCTGCTGCTCCAGGTGGCGGCCCAAATCGGCAGCGCCGAGCGGCCCGTGCTCTACGTCTCCGGCGAGGAGTCGCCCCAGCAGATCAAGATGCGCGCGCAGCGCCTCGATATTCAGGGCGACCCGTTGCATCTGCTGCCCGATGTCGAAGTCGCATCGATCTTGCACCAGGCCAATCAGATGCACCCGCAGCTCCAGGCGCTCGTCATCGATTCGATCCAGACGATGCGCGTGGAGGGCAACAGCTCCGCGCCGGGCAATGTGAGCCAGGTGCGCGATTGCGCCTCCCACTTCCAGCGCTGGGCCAAGGAGCACGGCGTGCCCGTCTTCATCGTGGGCCACGTGACCAAACAGGGATCTATCGCCGGCCCCAAGGTGCTGGAGCACATCGTCGATACCGTCCTCTATCTGGAGGGCGATCCCTTCCACACCTACCGGCTGCTGCGCAGCGTCAAGAACCGCTTCGGCGCCACCTCCGAGGTCGGCGTCTTCGATATGCAGGCAGGCGGTATGATCGAGGTGGAGAATCCCTCGGAGGCGTTCCTGGCCGAGCGGATGGTCAACGTGCCCGGCTCCACCATCGCGATCACGATGGAGGGCACGCGCCCGCTGCTGGTCGAGTTGCAGGCGCTGGCGAGCTACTCCAGCTTTGGGCATCCGCGCCGCACGGCCAACGGCGTTGATGTCAACCGGCTGCTGCTCGTCATCGCCGTGCTCTCGCGGCGCGTGGGCGTCCGCCTCTCGGAGCAGGATGTCTTCGCCAACGTCGTCGGCGGATTGCGCATCGAGGAGCCGGCGGCGGATCTGGCGATGGCTGTGGCGTTGGCCTCCAGCGTCCGCGACCAGCCCGTCCCGGCGGATCTGACCATCGTCGGGGAAGTAGGCCTCTCCGGCGAAGTGCGCTCCGTCTCGCAGATCGAAGCGCGCCTGGGCGAGGCGGCGCGCCTGGGCTTCGAGCGGGTCATCCTCCCGCGCGCGATGCAGCGGCGGCAACTGGCCAAGCCCGACGGCCTGACGTTGCTCCCCGTGCGTTCCCTGAGTGAAGCGATCACAACCGCCCTCGGCCCAAAGCCGTAGAACGTATTTCGTATTCCGTATTGCGTAAGCGCTCGTTTTGCAATTAGCTTTTCATATCTCGCGTTTTACGTAATACGCAATACGGGATACGTTTTACCAGCAGATTATTCACGAATCAAGACACCTTCAAAAAAGAGAGACTATGGCACGTGGCAAAAAGAAAAAGATCAATATTCAAATCAGCACAGAGCGCCAATTAGACCTACTGGGCTGGGCACTCTTCTTCCTGGCTATGTTGACCCTGCTGAGTTTGATGTCGGTGCAGCGCGGGATGCTGACCGATTGGTGGGTGCAGGCGCTGACCACGGCGTTCGGCTGGGGCATTTACCTGATGCCGGCGCTGATGGGAGCGAGCGGCCTGTGGCTGATCCTCCGCCGTTTGGGCGACCGCATCCCCAGGCCCGATACGGAGCAATTGGTCGGCCTCGGGCTGGGCTTCTTCATCCTCCTGACGACGATGCACCTCATCGTTCATCTGCTTGAACCCGAAGTTGCGCTAAATGCGTGGATCAATCTAGGGCGCGGCGGCGGCTGGATCGGCGCGCAACTGTTAGACCTGGGGCTGGAATGGCTCGGTCTGGCGGGGATCATCATCACGCTGCTAATGGGCTGGGTGATCGTCATCACGCTCACGGCCAGCATCTCCCCGGCGGAGGCCGCGCAGTGGCTCGTGCGCCGCCTCAAGCGCGCGCGTCAGACCGCCGCCTCTCAGGGCGCGATGCAGATCCCCTTCCCCGATTTAGATGCTGAGGATGAGGATGAGAGCGATGAGAATGGAAGCGAGCCATCAGAAAAGACGGCCTCCGCGACGGCCTCGGGCAAGAAGTCTCGCCGATCTCAGCGCAACCAACAGAAAAAGGATGAACCGGTCATCAATGGAAATCGTGACGACGAGGATGAGGACACGACCAACACCGACACGCTGGATGTAGGCATCGAGACGCCGACCACCGGCTCGCAGACGTGGCGCTTGCCCATCGTCAATGACATCTTAGAAGAGGGCAGCGAGCAATACTACAGCGAAAATCTGATCCGCCAGCAATCCCGCATCATCGAAGAGACCTTGGTCAGCCTGGGCGCACCCGTGCGCGTCGAGGAGATCAATCACGGGCCGGTCGTGACGCAGTTTGGCGTGCAGCCGCTCTTCATCCAGCGGCGCTCCGGCAAAAAGACCAAGGTCAAGGTGAGCAAGGTCGCCAGCCTGGCCGACGACCTGGCGCTGGCGCTCTCCGCGCGCAGCATCCGCATCCAGGCGCCCATCCCCGGCAAGGGGCTGGTGGGCATCGAGGTGCCGAACGAGGAGACGGTGGTCGTCTCCCTGCGCGACATCATGGAATCGAAGCGCTTCAAGAAGGCCAAGGGACGGCTGCGCTTGGGCCTGGGGCAGGATGTCTCCGGCCAGGCGGCGGTGACCGATCTCCGCCTGATGCCGCACCTGCTCATCGCCGGCGCAACCGGCGCCGGCAAGTCCGTCTGCGTCAACGCCCTTATCACCGCGATGTTGCTCCAGAACACGCCCGATACCCTCCGGCTGCTGCTGGTGGACCCCAAGCGGGTGGAATTGACGCAGTACAACGGCGTGCCGCATCTGCTGGCGCCTGTCATTGTCGATGTCGATCGCGTCGTCCCGGCGCTTCGCTGGATCATGCGCGAGATGGACAGCCGCTACAAGCGCTTCGCCGAGATCGGCGCGCGGAACATCGAGGATTATAATCGCCGCGTGGAAAAGATGGACGCGGACGCGGAAGAATCGCCCATTCCCTACATCGTCGTGCTGGTCGACGAGCTGGCCGACCTGATGATGCAATCGCCAGCGGAGACCGAGAAGGTGATCTGCCGCCTGGCGCAGATGTCGCGGGCGACGGGCATCCACCTGGTCATCGCCACGCAGCGCCCCAGCGTCGATGTGGTCACGGGGCTGATCAAGGCCAACTT
>JAAAOZ010000473.1 GCA_009908585.1 Chloroflexota bacterium | reverse complement strand
GGCCCAGGCGGACCAAAATCTCATCGCGCGGGCGACCCTGCGCTCGATACTGCGAGACGCCCACGCCAAGCGCCACACCGGCCAGCAAAATCGCAAAGGCTAGATAGGGCTGGTCTTTGATGTGGACGGTCACCGGCACGGAGAAGCTCCCCCCATCGTAGCTGAAGAGCAGTTCACCGACGAATTCCCCGCTGGGCGCTGAGGTCAGATCGAAGGTGAGGGGCACGGTGAGCGCGGATTGCGCCACGATCTCCTCGTCGGACAGAGCCACGCGAATCGCGTCGGCGGGCAACACCTTCTCCCCCTCGGTATCCTGCAAATCCAACGCCACGGCCCGCAGCCCGGTGATGTCTTCGGCAGAGCGCACCAACAATGTGCGCGAGACGCGCTGCCCACGCATCCCGGCGATGGTCAACTGCATCGGCGAGATTTCCACGCCCACCTGCGCGCTCAACGGCATCCTCCAAAACAATACTAATCCTAACGCTAACAGAATTCCCCAGCGCTTCACAGATACCTCCCAATTAGTCAAGTAGCCAGATAGTCTGTAGTCGAATGGTCAAATGGTCTTTAGGCCGTTCCAAGAAAATAAGTCTCCCAAAAACGGGGAGTTTTCAGAGGGAAAAAACATCAGGTTTGGGAGGTTTTAATTTCTGGAACTACCTTAGTCAGATAGTCCGTCGTCGAGCAGTCACAACCTCGCGAAATAAGGTTTGCTTCTCGCTCACGGCACCTCGGCCTCATCCTTCATCTCCTGCTCCCGTTCCTGTTCCACTTTAGCGCGCGGGACACTGGGCAGTGTAAAAATGAAGCGGCTCCCTTGGCCCAACACACTTTCGGCCCAGATGCGCCCACCGTGTTGGCGCACCACCTGGCGGGCAATCGCCAGCCCCAGCCCCAGCCCCTCATGATGGCGCGTGAGATGGCTCTCCACCTGATAGAAAGGGTCGAAGACACGATTGAGATCTTTCTTGGGAATACCGATACCTGTGTCCACGACGGAGATCGCCACGGCGCCGGTCAGCGGGCGGACGCGAATCTCCACGCGCCCCCCCTTCGGCGTGAACGCCACCGCGTTGTTCAAGAGGTTGTTCATCACCAACGAGATCTTCGCTCGATCCGCCTGGACATAGATATCCGCTTTGGGAAGTTGCTGCCGCAACTCCAGCGACTTGGCGGCCATCATCTGTTCCCAATCCATTAACACCTCGTCGATCACATCCTGGAGGATAAAGTACTCGCGCTCCAGCGCAACTTGGCTACCTTCCAAGTAGTTCAAGTTCGTCATCTGATCAATGACCGACTGCAACTTGCGGACGCCGCGCAACACCATCGCCAGATCGTGAGACGCCTCCTCGGTGACCTGCTCACTCAAGAAGTTGGCGTAGCCCTGCACGATCATCAATGGCGTGCGCAGTTCGTGCGAGGCGATGCTGATGAAGTTGGATTTGAGCTGATCCAACTCCGCCAAGCTACGATTGGCCTCGCGGAGGCGCGAGATCAACCGAGCGTTGTCAATTGCGATAGCAGCTTGAGAGGAAATCGTGGAGAGCACGTCCACATCATCCTGATTGAAGGAAGCATCTCCCTGTTTGTTGAGCGCCTCCAACACGCCGATGCAACGATCCCGAACATGGAGCGGCACGCCCAGGATTTGACGAGTCTGGAAGCGCAGGCTCTGATCCACACCGGTGAAGTGGCGAGCATCCTTGCTCACATCCTCCGCGATCAACGGCTCGCCGCTGGTGTAGATGGTACCCGCGATGCTGCCCTCAATCGGCACCTGGATGTGCTGCAACTCCTCTTTGCTTGAGCCGGTCGAGGCCGCGAAGAATAGCTCGCCCGTGCGCTCATCAGCCAACATAATCGAAGCGGCCCCCGCTTCCACCAACTCACCCGCCGTGTGAATGATCAGATCCAACAGCTTATTGAGATCCAACGTAGACGTCAACATCTGACTAATCGAGACGACCCGCTCCAACTTCGAGATTTTGACCTTGACCTCTGGACAAGCCTCTAACTCAAGATCAGGCGTTTTCAACGGCTGCACGTGCTTTATCTCCATCATCCCCTCCTCCATCGCTCGTCATCCAACAGTATGATCCACCGCCATCTCGGGGCTCTCGTCTTCCAGCAAAACCCGAGCGGTCAGCGGAAGTTGAACATGGAAAGTACTACCAGGGCATGTTTCCTCATCATGGCCAGGACTTTCCACCCAAATCTTACCGCCATGAGCATCAACAATGCCGTGCGCAATCGCCAAGCCCAGGCCAGGCCCGCCGCCCTTGAATTTCGTCGAGCCGGAGGAGTGTAACGCCACTTCCCCGCTCTGATAAAACTTGGTGAAGATCAAATCCTGCAAATGAGGATCGATGCCAATACCGGTGTCCTGAACGGTGATCTCCACCCCACCCTTGGCGTAGTATCCCTCGGTCGCCGGCAATACGCGCCCCGCGACGGTAATCGTCCCACCATCGGGGGTGTACTTGATGGCGTTAACCACCAGATGATAAAAAACCTTGCGCAGGCCGTTCGCATCCGCCTCGATCCGGGGCAGCTTCGACAGACCCTCCTGCACGAAGTTCAACGATCGCTGCTTGAGGACGTCTTGGAGGGATTTGGCGACGGATGCCAGCACCATGGCGAGCGAGATGGATTCTGGATGGAGTTGCAACGCCCGCCCGTCGATCTTCGCCATATCCAACATACTTTCGACGATGGTGTTCAAGCGCGCCGTGCCGGATTGCATACCGGCGACCAATTGGCTGTAATACTCATCCTTCTTAATCGGCTCCGCGCCCAATAGAATTTGACTGTACCCTTTGAGGACCGTGAGGGGCGTTCGCAACTCGTGAGAGGCCACGCTGATGAAATCGGATTTCGTGCGATCCAACCGCTCCAGCTGTGCGTAGGCGAGGCGCAGATCTTCCGTGCGCTCCTCCAGTTTCGCGACGGTCTCCTCCAAATCTAATTTAGCTGTGGCAAGGTTATCATAGAGACGCGCGTTCTCCAGCGCGACCGCCGCGTGCCCGGCGAACCCGGCGGCCAACTGCACCTCCTCATCCGTGTAGGGATCAGGGCGCTCGCGCGTGATGGAGAGCATACCAATCGCACCATCCGCTAAAATCAAGGGGACGCCAAACCAGGAGCGCGCGGGCGGCAGATCCTCCAGATACTCCCAATCCGACCGGCGCTCCACCTCCGGCACGATGACCGGGCGCTGCGTGCGCGCCATCTCCAGAAAGACATCCTCCTCCTTGATAGGCACGTGCATCTCCAGCGGATTGGCGGCCTCCGGGAAGCCTCGCACAGCAGCGAAGACCAATGCCTTCCCGTCACCGCCGACGAGATCGCTGCGCAGCATCACCGACCCGCGATCATACGGCACGATCTCGGCGAGCTGCGCGAGGATGATCTCCAACACCTCCGAGAGATCCAGCGTGCTGGAGAGCGCCTGCCCTACATCATAGAGCTTCTCGGTGAGCAAACGCCGCTGCCGCTCGCGATGATACATCCGCGCGTTCTCGATGGCGATGGCGATCTGCGCGGCCAGCGCTTCGAAGATGCGGACATCCTCATCGGCGAAGGCGTGTGGCGTGTTGCTCTGAATATCCAAGACGCCTAGCAAGTCTTTACCCAATTGCAGCGGTAGGACCAACTCTGAGCGCGTGTCCGGTAAATCTTCTGTCGAAAGAAAGCGGCCATCCTTCTGGACGTCGTCCGCGCCAGCCGCCCGTCGTTTACGGGCCGCCCACGTGATCAAGCCAGGACCATCAATCTCCAATTGATAGCCTTCGGCCTTGCGCGCCTGTCCCACCTCCCCTGTACCCGCCCACAGCACCAAATAGGATTTTGTCTCATCCAACAGATAAATAGCCACGTAATGATAGCTGTAGCGCCGCTTGATCAGCTCGGCGACCTGCTCCAGCAGCTCATCCAGATCCAAGATCGAGGAGATGTATCGCGCGATGCCGATCGTCGCCTGCAACGAGCGGCGGAATTGCTCTGTGCTCTCCAACGCAGATTTCAACTGTGCCTGCTGTTGGGTATCGCGGACACGTAGACGCTCCAAGCGACGGAAGGTGCGCAATCGCGCCATATGCACGATGAACGAGACGACGGTCGAGGAAATCAAGGCCACCCCAAAATGTGTCCACATCTCGGTGAAGCTCTCCCTCACAGCCATCGCCGCGATCAGCCAACTGACATCAATGATCCCCACAATCACGCCCCACCAGAGGCGGGAGAAGCAGAGGAAGCCCACTGCGACGACGATGAGAATCAGGTTAGTCGTCTGAAGAGGATTCGCGGCCAGAATAAGGTGCAGCAATGTATCCCCCGCCGAGATCATCGCCAAGCCGAAGATCACAGTGTGTGCGTACTTGGGCGGCAGATGCCAGCGTTTGAGCGCCCAGGCGAGCGCGAGGAGGAGCGCCACGGTGATCACCGAGGCGATGGTCATCACCCGCCCCACCGCACCCGCCGTCAGGAAGAGATGACGCATCGTGAAGATCACGAAGAGCACGACCAGAGCTAACGTGATGGTGCGCAGCGAATCACGCAGATCGGCATTCAGCGACTGACGCAGCGCCGCATCGTCGATCTCGATCTCCAATGATTGCGATTGCGTATCTGTGACTTGGTCTGGGGATACCGCTGGCATATCGTGCTCCCTCACAGGCGCGTTCACCGCGCGACATTATCCTTTCTTTCCAAGGTCATGGTAGCAAAAAACCATAAATTCACAAGGGATACACACTCTTTGGCTGCAACTATGACAACGTCGCCATCGCCTGTGAGATCCGACGCAAACCCTCATCCAGCAACTCACGGGGACAACCGAAGTTCAAGCGCACGAAGCCCTCGCCGCCGGGGCCGAAGATCGCGCCGTCGTTGAAGACGACCTTGCCACGCTCCAGGAAGAACTCTTGGGGATTGCCCGGTAGGCCGGCCTCGCGACAATCCAACCACGCTAAGTAGGTGCCTTCCGGCTTGGCGATCTTGATCGCCGGGAAGTGCGTCGTCACGTAATCGAAGAGGCGATCGCGATTCCCCTCCAGATAAGCCAGCAGCGCCCGCAGCCACGGCCCGCCCTCACAATAGGCGGCCAAGCCCGCCGCGTAGCCCATCACATTGACGTGGGAGACGATGCCACGCCGCGCCTTTTGAAATCGCTTCCGCAACGTCACGTTAGGGATCACGGCGAAGGCGCAGTGCAGCCCGGCGATGTTGAAGGTCTTGCTCGGCGCCATCAGGGTGATGGTGCGCATCGCGATCTCGGGATCCAACGCGGCGAGGGGCCGGTGCTCGCGGCCGTCGAAGATCAGATCGCCGTGGATCTCGTCGGAGCAAATCAGCAGATCGTGCGCCAGGCAGATCTCGGCCATGCGCGTCAGTTCGTCCTCCCGGAAGACGCGCCCCACGGGATTATGGGGATTGCAGAGCAGGAACATCCGCGTCTCCGGCGTGAGCGTCCGCTCGAAGAGATCGAACTCCACCCCATAGCTGCCGTCCGCCTGCTGCGTCAACTGCATTTGCTGATCCAACCGCCCGATCGGATCAGCCGCGTGCAAAATCGGCGGATAGATCGGCGTCTGGATCATCACGCCGTCGCCCGGCGCGGTGAAGGCGCGGATCGCCAGGTTGAAGCCGGGCACGACGCCGGGCAGGAAGACGAGCGCCTCGACCGGCGCCTCCCAATCGTAGAGGCGCTTCAAGCGCGCCACAACCTCCTCGCGCAGCGCAGCGGGACATTGCTCGTAGCCGTAGACGCCGTGCGCCGCCCGCTCGCGCAGCGCCGCGATCACCGCCGGCGGCGAACGGAAGTCCATATCCGCCACCCACATCGGCAGCGCCTCCTCCGGGTACCAATGCCACTTGATGCTCGGCGTCGTCCGGCGCTCGATGATTTCATCAAAACCAAATTCAAGATCATCTACCATTCAAATCTCCTCGTTAGAACAAATCCTTTCACAATGCCATCTGGCCTATTGTAACCGTCCCCCACAGAACAATCAAGCACAGGTATCACTCGCCCATTCGCTGACTCGCTGACTCGCTCATCCGTCTCCCGACTTGCATTCTCCCCTACCTTCGGTAGCATAGAAGCATAGAGTAGATGGAATAGATAGGATAGAAGGAAGAAGAAACTGATACCCACGAGGTGACAAAATCGATCTATGAGGAAAGACATCGCTGCTGCACTGGGCAAAAGCCAACGCCGCGCCGCTCACACGACCGCCGATGCGCTGCGAGAGACGTTGAATCAATTGGAGATCCGATTGGGCAAGTTGAAGTACGGCGACCGCGAGGACGCCGAGGCGATTCTGCACCTATTGGATCAAGCAAACGCCGCGCTGCGCACGCTGGAGGAGAAGGGCGTGAAGATGCCCGCCGAGGAGGTACGATTTGAGAGTCTCACCTCGCAGCTCGAGAGCAAACAAGCGCGCCTGCTCCAAAAGCTCGGCGGCGCCAAAGCGCTGAGCGCACTGCGCGAGGCCCGCGATCCCCAAGACTTAGACGAAGCGCATTGGTGGTGGTATCTCGATCACAAGATCGCCTCGGAGCGGCGCGCGCGCTGGCGCAGCATTGGCATGTGGAGCGTGCTGGGCCTGATCGCCTTCGCGTTGCATGACTAATGACCAATGACGCTTAGTAACAAAACGATTTTAGTGACGCGATCGGCTAACCAAGCCAAAACCTTTCGC
>JAAAOZ010000085.1 GCA_009908585.1 Chloroflexota bacterium | reverse complement strand
AACGACCGCCCCCCAGATCGCCGCCGAGAAGCCCAATAAGCCCAGGCCCTTGCGCGGCGAGCGCAACACCTGTAATCCCGCCAGAATGTCGCGCAGCGGCGCGAGCCAGCGCTCTGGATCGCCCAGGGGCAAGCGCTCCAAAATCGCGCGCGCGAAGGACTCCGTCGCTTCTGGAAACCGGGCCATCAAGACCAACACCACGAGCAAGGTCAACGCCGCGCCGCCGCTCGCCAACCCCGCGACGACCGAATCGCCGACGGTGATGAAGGGCAGCGTGAGCACGAGGAAGATCGCCACCGTGAGCAGATCCAACGTGCGCTCGATGACCACCGTCGAGAGCGCGGCCATCACGGAGACGGGGGTGCGCATCCCGGCCGCCACGCCGCGCGCCGGATCGCCGGCCCGCAGGGGCAGAATCCCGCTGATGAGATAGCCGATGTTGATCAGCCCGAAGGCCTCCAACACCGAGAGCTGCCCATCCAACAGCATACGCCATCGATAGGCGCGAAACCAGAAGCTGAGGGCCATGCATCCCACGCCCAATACAACCCAGGGCCAACGGACCTCGCGCAGCGCAGCACCGATCTCGGTCAGGTTGACGCCGCGCAGGGCAATCACCAATCCAATCGCGCTGATGAGTAAGGCTATGATGATCTGGACACTTTTCTTTCGCATATTGGGCATTATTACCTGAGTGAGTTAGATGAATTAAACAAGACACCTTCTTCTACGATGTTATGATACAGGCTAAAATGTTGTCGCCTCATCCGTTCCCATCGCTCCTGACCGATGACGCGGGGGCCAATAAGCACGTCATATTCCAAAGAAACACGCGCGGCCATAGTGTTAATCGCACGGCGCAGCGCCCAATCTTCTTCCCGGACAAGAATCAGGAGATCTATATCAGACCAGGCATCACTATCGCCTCGCGCCTTTGAGCCAAAAAGAACAGTTTGGAGAATACGCTCTGGGAATCTCTCACGGAGACGGGACGTGAAATCCGTCAGGGCCTCACGCTCTTGGGAGGTCAGCCGATCCATAGAAGCCATCGTGGAGGTTATGCATAGCAACGTCCAGCATCTGATGAGCGTGCTGGATGTATAGATCAATTTCGTATATGGAATTCTGATCCATCAACTAAACCTCCCTTTCAGATATTGGGCATTATACCATACGATAGGTAAAGGATCTTAACCTGCACACACATCTCGAACAGGATGCTTCAAATTCTAAAGCGAGACTTCATGTGGTAAAATGAAAGTAGCGATATTGCATGCCTTAAAATCAGACCGGGAGACAACGACATGAAGTGTGATGAAGGAGTTATGAAACCATGGTCACAAGAGAACGCCTAAAACAAGAGATCGATAGAGTCCAAGAAAACTACCTGGATATTCTCTTTCGCATCATCCAAGCTTTTGAACAAACATCCCCTACCAAACAGCGGGACATCCTTCCCCACTCTTCAGAATCTCCTGACGACGCGGCACAGGAATGGCATGCTTTTGTTGAGTCCACGTATGGATCATTGGCCTCCGACCCCATAGAGCGCGGGGATCAAGGAACTTATGAAGTCCGCGAACCCATCCAATGACATATTTACTTGATACCAATACCTGCATTCACTACTTGAACGGCACGTCCGAGGCCATCCGCCGCCACATTGAATCGACTCGTCCACACGAGATTGTTGTCTGCTCCATGGTTAAGGCGGAGCTTTTTTATGGAGCGCAGAACAGTCGATATCCTTTGGCGAACCTTGAAAAACAACAAGCGTTTTTAGGCCGCTTTGTTTCACTGCCCTTTGAGGACCAGGCTGCCGAAGTATACGGGCGCATCCGAGCAAGGTTGAAAAAAGCGGGCCAACTGATCGGCCCCAATGACTTGATCATCGCGTCCATTGCAGTATCGCGGGGATGCATCCTGGTCACTCATAACACAAAGGAATTCCGACGGATTGCTGAATTGGAGATCGAAGACTGGGAAGTAACGCCTAAACTCAAGCTTTACTGATAGGTCGTGAAGCCCCCCCCGACCCACGCTTCTGCTACGACGCCGATAGGAACGGCAGTAGCCACACGGTGAAGGTCGAGCCGACGTCCACCTCGCTTTTCACAGTGATCTCACCGCCGTGGGCGTGCGCGACCGCCTCAGCGATGCAGAGGCCCAGGCCCGTGCCGGGGATGTTGCCCGCCTGGGCCAACCGCCCTCGGAAGAAGCGCTCGAAGAGCTTCTCGCGCTCAGGCTGCGTCAGGCCGGGACCGTTGTCTTCCACAGATATCGTCACCCAGCAACGCCCCTGCCGCTCGCGCACAGCCACTCGCAAGGTGACGGCGCCGCCGGCCGGCGTGAAGGTCACCGCATTTTCGACTAACTCGGCCAGCATCTCGGTCAAGCGCACGCGATCGCCACTGATGAGCGGAAGGTCTTCAGGCAGCGGGGCCAGCTCCAGCGACACTCCAGCGGCATCGGCTTGCTCCTGATAGCGCGTCATCAACGTCTTGACCAGCTCATCAGGCGAAACTGGCGCCCACGTGGTGACGGCCTTACCACTATCCAACGAGGCAATAGTCAAAATATCATCGGTCAGATGCGCCAATTGCACCACTTCCTGATTCGCATTGCACAGATACTGAGTGAGCTTGGGACCTAACTCCAAGCGCTGGGCCAAATCGAGGTATAGTTTAATCGTCGTCACAGGCGTGCGCAATTGATGCGAGACATTTGTGATGAATTGGCTGCGCGCGCGCTCCAACTCACGATGCTGCGTGACATCACGGTGACTGGTGACAAAGCCCACCAAAGTCTGCTGCGCATCATAGATCGGCGCAATGGTCACCGCCGCCTCATAGGTGCGGCCATCCTTTCGGCGCAGCGTCATATCCCCATGCCAGACCGCGCCCTCATGAAGGACGCGTCGCAGCGCATGATATTGTTGTTCTGAATCGACAGTCTCACCGACCAAGTCTCGAAGGACTCGTCCCAACGCCTCTGTCTCGGTGTAACCGGTCAACGAGAGAAATGCCTCGTTGACATATTGCACCCGCATCCCGCGATCTACCATTGCGATGGCGTCGCCCACACTGCGCAAGATGATCTCGCTCTTCTCCTGCTCGGCGCGGATCTCGGCGGTCCGGGCCGCGACCTTGGCCTCCAGCCCACGCACTAACCGCGCGTTCTCGATGGCCACGGCGGCCTGGTTGGCCATCGCCATCATCAAATCGACGTCACGCTCGCCGAAATCACGCTCCCTAGGGGGATTGATGGCCGTCATCGTGCCCAACACCTCCCCCCGATACAGCAACGGCGCCACCAGAATCGCACCTGACTTTGTCTCTGTTCGCCGACGGCGCGCAGCCTCCCCCTCACGAGGATCGTCGTGACCGGAAGGGGAAAGCGCCGGGCGCTTCTCTTCCACCACCCAGCCGGTCACCCCCCCCATCAGCTCCTCATAGGGGACTTGGGGAATCTTCTCACCGGCCCCGCCGGTGACGAACTCTCCCACCCGATGCTGATCAAAATCTAAGGTGATCAACAGCACGCGATCCGCCGGCAATGCCTCGGCAACCTGATCTGCCACAAGGCGCAACATCTTCGGCAGATTCTCCAACGCGATCAGCGAACGCGCCACCTGATACAAGGCCTCGGTCCGGGCCAGCGTCGCCTGGGTCTGCGCGAAGAGCCGCGCGTTATCCAGCGCAGCCGCGGCTTGATTGGCCATCGTCGTCAACAGATTCACGTCGTGCGAGTTGAAATCGCGCTTATGCGGCTCGTTCATCACCGTGAACGTCCCCAGCATCTTCCCATGATAGCGAAGCGGCGCCACAATCATACTGCCTCCGCCCCGCTCCACTCGATGCCGACGCACTACCTCACTCTCGCGGGGATCAGGCCGCCCCTTGGGCGAAAGCGCCGGTTTACCTTCGCGGATCACCCAGCCCGTCAGCCCGTCCCATAACTCCTCAAAGGTAAGTGAGAACGGCGGCGGGAGATACGGGCCGCCTTGGACAAGTTGCTCGACACGTCGCTCCTCCACATCGAAGGTGATGATAGCGACCCAACTGGCGGACAACGCCGCCGCCACGGCATTCACCACCGTGCGCAACAATTCGCGTACATCCTCAAACGCCACCAACGATCGGCTGACCCGATAGAGGGCCTGGGTCTCCGCCAAGGCGGCCTGTGTGCGCTCGAAAAGCCACGCATTCTCCACGGCAATCGCGGCTTGATTAGCCATCGCCATCATCAAATCGACGTCGCGTTCGGTGAAATCAGGCTGATCGACATAGTTGAGGGCCGTGATCGTCCCGACCAGCTTATCGCGGTATTGCAGCGGCGCGACGATGATGGCGCCGCACCGATTGCGGATGCGCTCCTGGCGCACGGCCTCGCTCTCGCGGGGATCGGGCGGCCCCTTGGGCGACAGCGCCGGTTTCCGCTCGCGCAGCACCCAACCGCTCAGCCCCTCCGAGAGCTTGCCAAAATCGTCGGGTTTCTCTGGGATCAAGGAGGAGTCAGTACCTACATAATTCAACACCTGCTCCGTCTTCAAATCGAAGGTAACCAACAGCACACCATCGGCCGGCAGCACCTCGGCAATGACTTCGACCACGGCATGGAGCAGCTCCTCCAGATCGCCCAAGGTGATCAACGCCCGCGCGACTCGATAAAGCGCGCGCATCTCGTTGAGGGCGGACTGGGTCTGCTCAAAGAGACGGGCGTTATCCACCGCAGCGGCCACTTGCTTGGCGATGGCGCTGAGGAGAGCCACATCCTGCTGAGTATAGCTCGGATCGCTGCTGCGATTAACGGCCGTGAGCGTGCCGACCGTCCTATCGCGATACGCCATCGGCGCCACGATGATATCACCGGCGTCAAAGGCCGTACGGCGCGCCTGCAACTCTGGACTCTCACGTGGGTCGGGCACATCGCCAGGGGAAAGCACCGCCTGCCGCTCGCGGATGGCCCAACCGGCCAAGCCATGTTGCAGATCCTCAAAGGTCGGCAAGGGGATTTCATCCTGGGCTGGGGTCAAACCGCCGTACACCGCGTGCAAAACCTGCTGCATCGTCATATCGAACGTGACCAACGAGACATAGGCAGCCGGCAGAACGTCGGCGATCATATCGACGATGTGCTGCAAGGTCTCCGTAGGATCATCAAAGGTGATCAGCGCACGGCTGGTGCGGTAGAGCACCTCGGTCTCGGAGAGCGCGGCCTCAAGCTCGTGCGTCCGCTCGGCGACGCGCGCCTCCAGCGCCGCGATGGTCTCCCGCAGGCGCGCCGTCATCGTGTTGAAGGCCTCGGCCAGCAGCCCGATCTCGTCCTCGCTCTCCACCGGCGCCACGCGCTCTAAATCGCCGGCGGTGATGGCGGTGACGGTCTCAGTCAAGTCGGCGATGGGCCGGAGCGCTTGGCGAACGGTCAACCACGTGAGGAACAGGATCAGGATGACGCCGATGCCCCCCACGACCCAGGAGGCGCGCTCGAATTGGCGCCGAACCTGCATCAACTCTGGCGCCCCATACTCCTGCGCGACGGCGGCCAACATCGCGCCGGCCTGCGTCGTCACGAAGATCAAGACCCCGGCCAGGATGGGCAACGTGACCACCAAGACCAACAGCGGCAAGCGCGCCTGCAAGCGCCCTTGCTGCAACCGGCGCTCGGAGACCATCTGCCAGAAGCTGACGTAGGCGTAGGCTACCGCGAAGACCGCATCCGCTAAAAGCAAGGCCAGGCCAGGGGATAACCATATCGTCCCGCCAAACAGTATGCCGATGGCCAACAATTGAGCAGCGAACAATAACCACGCCAATTTGCGGTTCAGTGAATTATTTTCCTGCTCTCGGATGACGACGTAGAACAACGAGAGGAGAGTCAGCAAGGGACAAAGATCAAAATAAACGCGGCGGATGAAGATCCCCACCGCTCCTTTCGACGTGTACTGCGCCATAGGCAAGAGGTCGCCCGTGTAGGTGACCGGATCCAAGCCGAGGTACCATAACCGCGTGCCGAAGAGTAAATCTACCAGGGTGAGGAGCGTCGGCGCAAAGAGCGCGCCGTAGATCAGCCAGTTAATCCATCGCCATCGATCTGAGACATCGAGCCAAGGGAGCTTCAACAGAACCACGGCGGTGAGGAACAGCATCGGCGCCACCACCGGAGACACGGCGGCCAACAGCAACGCGGGGGCCGTCGCCTGGACCGCGCTCATCGCGCCGATGAATTGCCCGATGCCAAAGCTGTTCAGCGAGAGGGCCAACAGCAACGCGCTCACGTGTTGATTCGCGCGGTGGCGCGGATTAAGAAGCAACACATAGAGCGCTGTGCTGAGTTCAATAAGGGCAATCACCCACGAGAGTGACGGCAATATCTGATACACAAAGGGGAAGACCATAAGAATCGAGATCTATGTCCTTGGGGTGTCTACAAATCGCACTTTACAGCGAACAAAGTTGTAAAATCGTCACGCCTCGGTAAGCACGGTCGCTGACGACATCTCCAACGGTTCGAATGGACGACGGCCCGCTTTGGCAAGCGACGCCCCCAGCATCTCGATCTGCCCAAACGCGCCCCACCCGGTGAGCAGCCGCGCATCGTCCTCCGCCTCATCGCTGAGGAGCACCCATAGCCGCGTCATATCGTAGGTGACGCCGCTGGTCTCCTCGAAGGTGCGTCCTTCCATCCGAAAGCCCACGACGTGATCCAAG
>JAAAOZ010000177.1 GCA_009908585.1 Chloroflexota bacterium | reverse complement strand
CGCACGCGCACCTCGCCGTTGACGAGCACGCCGCGCACGTGACCGGCGTTGCGATAGAGTAGCAGTTGGTCATAGAGATTGTGCGCCCGCAGCGGCGTGGGCAACTGCGCATCGATGAGTTGTAGATCGGCGGCCCAGCCCGGCGCGATGCGACCGACCTTCTCCAATCCCAACGCGCGCGCGCCGCCCTCCGTGGCGAGATGCCAGACCTCGTGGGCGGGCAGCACCTGCGGATCTAAGTGCGTGGCTTTGTGCATCAAGAACGCCCCACGCAGCACCTCGAAGAAGTCATCGATGTAGCCGTCGGAGCCAAGCCCCGCCGTGACACCCGAAGCGACTAGCTCCGGGACCGGGGCAAATCCGCCGCCGACCTCGCAGTTGGAGAGCGGCATATGCGCCATGCGCACGCCACGCTCGGCCATCAGCGCGATCTCGTCGGGTTCAATCTGCACGCACTGGGAGGCTAAGAAGTCCGGCCCCAACAGGCCCAAATCCTCGTAATGATGGAGCGTGCGCTTGCCGTGGCGCTCCAGGTTGTACTGCGGCTCGTAGGCGCCCTCGGAGACGTGCGCGTGGACGAATACATCGCGCTCGCGGGCCATCGCGAACGTCTGGCGGATGAAGTCATCGGAGCAGGTGAAGGTCGTGTGGAAGCACATCGCGCCGGAGATTAAGCCCATCGCGCGCGGATGAGCCTCTACGAACCGCGCGTTCTCTTCCAATCCCATCCGCCCATTTTCCGCGCTCACCCGCTCCGTCGCCTCGAAGGAGAGGATCGCCCGCATGCCCAACCGCGCCACCTCCTCGGCTATGGCCTCGAGGCAGCCGGGCAGCGCGAAGGGCGCTTCGGCGCAATCGTAGAAACTCGTCACGCCGCTGCGTAACATCCGCCCGCACTGAAGCGCCGTCGCGGCCTGGAGCATCTCGTGATCTAACGCATTTTCGACCAATGGCCACCAAAACTCCTCCAAGAAAGGCCAGAAGCCGGCGGGCGCTTTCTTCAATGGGATGCCGTGGGCCAGCACGCCGTAGAGGTGCATGTGCGCGTTGACGAAGCCCGGCGCAAGCGCCATCCCGGCGGCGTTCCAGACCTCGTCGGCGGGGAACTGGGCGCGCAGATCGGCGTTGGACGCCACCGCCGCGATCTGTGATCCGACCACGCGCACACCCCATCCGCGCCGGGGCGGCTCCTGGGCGGAGGTGATCAGCCAATCTGGCAGAATCAACATCGCGCGCTCGCCCATCCTAGCCCTTCACCGCGCCTTCGACCATACCCTCTAAGAAGTAACGTCGCAGCCCGATGAAGAGCGCAATCGCCGGCGCCATGATGATCACACACGCGGCGGCCAGCAGCTCATCCTGGTTGCCCTCCAGTGCGTGTTGGAAATCGTACAAGCCCACCGTCGCCGTCTTCATCTCCGTCTTGGTCAGCATAAAGAGCGGCGTGATGAAGTTGTTCCAGTTGTAGACGAAGTTGATCAGGAAGGTCGCCAGCAGCCCCGGCGCGGAGATGGGGATCACGACGCGCCAGAGCGTCTGGAACGGCGAAGCGCCATCGATGGCGGCGGCCTCCTCCAGCGCCACGGGAATGCTCTCGAAGAAGCCCTTCATCGTCCAGATGCCGAGCGGCACGCCGTAGCCGCCCAAAATGACGATCATCACGATGTAAGTGTTGAGCAACTTCAAATCGCTGGCCATTTTGTAGAGCGGGATCAGGTTGGTGATCTGCGGGAGCATCATCACCGCCAACACGAAGAACATCAACATCCGCTTGCCCCAAAATTCAAAGCGAGCGAAGGCGTAGCCCGCCAGCGCGGCCACGATGCTGGTCAAGACGGCGCCGCCCAGCGCGTTGATGATGCTGTTGAGCACGTAGCGGGGAAATCGCCCGTAGTTAAAGAGGCGGTCGTAGTTGCCGAAGTACCACACGCGCGGGATGATCTCTTTGGTCAGCCCGTAGCCTGGCTCGCGGAAGGAGGTCATCAGCGCGTAGAAGACGGGGAAGATGAAGAGCAAGCCCACGATGATGAGAAAGCCGTTGACCAAAATCGTCTGCCAATCTATATGTGCGTTCCGTTTTTGTTGTTTTGCCGCTGCTTGTTCTTGGCTCATATTTTCTCCTCTATTTTTTCGTTCCCTCAACTACCCGGCCAGCGCGTTATCGCGTTGCAAAAATCTGAGATAGACAGCGCCCAGCGCCACATTGATCACAAACATCACGACCGCTAACGCCGAGCCGTACCCAAAGTGGAAGAACTGCAACGCCTCGCGATACATGTGCAAGCTCAAGACCTCCGTCGCGCGGCCCGGCCCGCCCTGCGTGATGGCCAAGAACATCCCCACCGCGTTGACGCTCTCGATGGAGAGCAAGACTACGGTGACCAACGTCGTCGGGCGGATGAGGGGCCAGGTGATGCCCCAGAAGGCCTGCCACTTGGTCGAGCCATCGATGGCGGCGGCCTCGTAGACCTCCTCCGGGATGGTCTGGAGGCCGGCCAAGACCAACAACATCACATAGGCCGTCGCGCGCCACACCGACGCGGCCACGACGATGCCCATCGCGCCGGTGGCGGTGGTCATCAGTGTCTCGCCGCCAAAGAGTGGGCCGACTAGATTTTGGAGCACGCCGTAATCGCGGTAGAACATCCAGCGCCAAACGACGCCGGAGACGATCTCCGACAGCACCCACGGAATGAAGACCAGGGTCATATAGACGCCGCCAAAGCGCAGCCCGCGATTAAATAGGAGGGCCAGGACAAAGGCGAACGCTAAGGTCACGCCGACGTAAAAGACGCCAAAAATCAACGTGAGCTTCAAGCTTTCCCAAAAATCGCCACTGTTGAGGATGATGTCAAAATTTTTCAGGCCGACAAATTCCAACGCGCCGCGTCGCACGCGATTCAAACTCAGGTAGAAGCTGTAGAGCGTCGGATACAACGTAACCAGCGTCATCACAATGAACGCCGGCGCCACCAGCAAATAAGGGTAAATCTTCTTTTGACGCATACGTAGCTCCTCTAGGAACGATTTAAAAGTTGCAGGTTTCAAGTCAAAAAGTCTAAAGTCCGAAGTCGGAAAGTTGCCAGGATCTTAAAGTTTTCGCTGCTTGGCCCGCCTACTTCCATGTGTGTATTCGAGGGGACATTCGCGGATGGTTGGCTACATAGGTTACCTACGCAAGGGTGCGCGGACATCCTGTCCGCAATGCAGCGGGCGAGACGCCCGCGTTCCCGCGCCTTCAAGTGTCAAGCTAATTGACCTGGAAAATGAACCCTCCCAAAAACGGGTTGAGAAACCGTTCAGGAAAGCAAGCTCAGTGCGTTAAAACGCACTTTGAATATCAGCCGATGGTTTCAACCATCGGCGCTTCCCCGCAGAGAGAGATAATCATCTCCCTGCGGGGAAGTCAAAATTTACCAGTACCGGCTCAAAATCTCCTCTTGAGCTTCTTGGAGACTTTCCATCACATCCATCTCTGGATCTAACATCAGCTCCTGCAGCGTCTCGGAGAGTTTGGAGAGGCTCTCGACGTAGAATTCGCTGGGCTCGATGAAGACGCCGTTCTCGGCCAGGTTCTCGGCGGTCGCCTGATAGAATTCACCGCTGAACTCGCCGCTTTCAAACGCCGCATCGATGGTGGGAATGCCGTAGTGCTGGCTGGCCCACTGCGCCAGGATCTGGGGATTCATAAAGAAGTTGATCCAGGCCATCGCGCCTTCAGGATTCTCAGCGCCCTCAGCAATCGCCCAGCCCTCGCCGACTAGGAAGACCTTGTTGCCCTCGCCGAAGTTCGGCGCGAGGCCCAATTCGGCCTCGTCATTCTCGATCTTCTCTTGCAGGCCGGGGATGAAGAGATAGGACCAGGAGCCGCCGCGCACGGAGGCCGCGTTGCCATCGACCCAGGGGGTCTCACCGGCGGTGAAATCGCCCGTGAAGCAGGTCTCCGGGATGTACCCGTCGGCCAGCAACTCGCGCGCCCACTCCACGACCTCGACATTTTCCGGGGAGGCCCAATCGGGTTTGCCCTCTTCATCGAAAATGCTGCCGCCGTTGGAGTAGAACCACGGCCCCCAGGTCAACTCCGCCGCGCTGTAGTGGCGACCGGCGAAGAAGGTGGAGACGTACATATCCTCAGCGGCCAGGCGCTCGCCCGCTTCCATCCAGCCATCGGGCGTGGTCGGCCAGCCGTCGGGGAAATCGGCGGTGTTGTAGTACCAGGCGCCGCCGCGAATATCGGCAGCCACGCAGTAGCGTTCGCCGCCCACGACGCAGGCCTTCGCCTCGCTGGGATTGACCTCACCAGCCCATGGGGCATTCTCCGCCATCTCCGCGATGTCCATCAGCGCGCCCGCGTTGATGAGCGCCATCACGTGCTGACTGCTAACCTCCACCACATCGGGCATATCGCCGCCAGATTGCGCCTGCACGGCCAACTTCGTGGATAGTTGATCCCACGCGACCTGCTCATACTCGACCTCGATGCCGGTGGCCGATTCAAAGGTCGCAATCGCCTGGTTCAACGTGACCGACGGCGGATTTTCCTCATCCGTCAGATCGTAGGACGCCCACATCGTGATCGGCCCCACCTCTTTTTCGACCTCAACCTCAATCGTCTTCTCCACCTCGACGGTCTTGACGACCTCAACCTCTTCGGTGACGACCACGGTCTTCTCGATCAACTCCGGGGTTGGCGTCGCGCATCCGCTCAAAACCATCGCCATCACAACCATCAAGCTCAACATCAACCATAGTTTGCTTCGCATTCCATTCTCCTCCATATAGGATTGGGGTTACATTAGCTTGCAAGTTAAACAGATTCGATCTTCCAAAGAGCTTATCAAATTTATGTCGAGTCACCTCCTTGTCAATTAAGCGATTCGGCGAATCAGCGAATGGGCTAATCAGATTTGCATGGGGTTTAAATTTGTGCCCTTGGCCCAGACCTCACGCATGCGCTTGAGGTAAAAAATGTAGTTCTTGAACGGCACATCCGGCGGCACGAGGTGATCGCAGAAGGGAATGTAGCCGCCCTCCTCGACCAGCGGCGCCAGCCGATCAATTTCTCGCGCGATGTCGTCCTGCGATTCCGCCAGGATGCGTTTGTCGAAGCCGCCCATCATCAGCAGATCGCGGCCATACTGCTCGCGATAGGCCACCGGGTCGGCGCCCCACGTCCCCACCTCCAGCGGGAACATGCAGTTGACGCCCGCGTCCAACCAGAGCGGCGCCAACTTGGCGATGTCGCCGTCGCTATCCACCCAGACGACGTCCACATCATATTGATGAAGCAGATCCGTGATACGCCGATAGTGCGGCGCCAGATATTTCTTGAAGATCCGAGGACTCATCAGCGGGCCGCCCTTGTAGCACATATCCTCCCACATCGCGCAGGCGTCGATCTTCATCCCGCCGACCAAGATGCCCTCCAACGTGCCCACGATGCAATCGGCCACCGTGCTGACCATCTCCTCGAACCACGCGCGATCATCGTACATCACGTAGGAAATCTTCTCCATCCCCATCCAATCGCGCAACCAGCCGTACAGCCCCCCAACCCACGGCACGAAGAGCTTCCCGCAGGTCGGATCGTTGGACTCGGCCACGCGCTCCTCCCAATCCGCCGGGAAGCGCGCCGGATGGGTGGGGTCGAGCCGGGGTTTGTAATGTTTCTCCCAACTCTCGCGATCCTCCAGAAGATGACCCATGTGCTGCGGGATCGACGAGGCTACCTTGTGACGCAACACGCGCACGCCATCCGCCTGCTGCACAATCTCCGTGTCGCCGCGATCTTCCAGCACCTGCTCCTCGAAGGGCGGCGCCAAACCGGCGTCCGTTCCCGTCTCGAATGTCACCTGGCTGAAGTCGTAATCCATCCCCAAAAATTCGTGGATGTTGGATTTGTCGACGTGCTCCGGCAAGCCCTGCTCGCGCCAGGCCACCAGCGTCTCATCCCAAAAATTAAAATCGATCAGCGGCGCCCGGTCGCGCGCTTGATAGTGCATCGTCGCGTAAAATCGCTCTCTGTGGTTCATGTTCCTCGTCCTTTGATTTACCCTCCGATAAAACTATCCGCGCTCCTCGCTTAACGTCCGCTTCAAAAAGCGCCCCGCGCCCACCTGTCCCACAAACTCGCCCTCGCACGCGATCACCCGCCCACGCGCCAGCGTCATCACCGGCCCGCCGTAGAGATGCAGCCCCTCGTAGGGCGTGTAATCGACCTGCTCGTGCAGACGCTCCTGCGTCACGCGCACCCGCTGCTCTGGATCGAAGAGCACGATGTCGGCGTCGGCGCCGGGGAGCAACGTGCCTTTGCGGGGATAGAGGCCGAAGAGGCGCGCGGGCGCGGTGCAACACACCTCCACCCAGCGCTGGAGCGACAGTCGCTTGGCCACCACGCCGAAGCCATAGGCCAAGCTCAGGCGCAATTCGATGCTCGGCAGGCCGCTGGGGATCTGCGTGAAATCGTCGCGGCCCAACTCCTTCTGCCCCTCGAAGTTGAAGGGACAATGATCCGTCGCCACGACCTGCACCTCATCGCGCGCCAGAGCGTCCCAGAGCGCGGCGTTGTCCATCACGGCGCGCAACGGCGGCGCACAGACGAACTTCGCCGCCTCAAAGTCGGGCCGGCCATAGGCCACCTCGGTCAGGAGCAGATACTGGGGGCACGTCTCGCCGTAGGCGCGCTGTCCGCGCGCACGGGCCGCGCGCAAG